>JBJEWP010000062.1:0-1760 GCA_051885115.1 Stenotrophomonas sp.
TACACCACACCGCGGAAAACGCCCGGAGCCACCTGCTCCACCTCGAAAGGAATGCTTTCGTGCAGCCCCATCCGGGTACCGGACATGCCGCCCAGATCCGGGCCACAGGGGTCGGCCAGCTTGGTTTCGTACTGCATGAATCCCTTGGCCACCGCGAAAGTCCCCGGCGGATCATGCAGGGTCAATGTGAGTTCATAGGCCGTTGGATTGGGGTTGCGCTTCAATGGCGGCGCAGGTGGTGCCCGGTGCCATACATCCAGGCTTGCCAGATAGGTGGGATCAACCATGGCGCGCAAAGCACAACCGCTGGAAATCAGCGTCATCAATACCATGGCAATGCCTGTGCCTGCCGTTACAAGAGCGCGCATACCGTGTCTCCTTGCTGTATCGATCCATAGCCGTCCCGGATTGCCTGCTGCCTGTCATGACCAGATCAGAGCACAACGCCAGCGCCTTTCCCGTCAGGAAAAGCCGAAATGCCCAAGATTCGGAACTCACGTCCCACTTTGGGCCAGCCCCCCGTACTGCGGCAGCATGGCTGCCCACCGGTATTGCCTGCCAATCAACCATCCACCTGGGTAATTGTCTGGCTGTCGATATTCCAGCGCGCGAACTCGGCCTGGAATTCAGCCAGGCTCACCAGGCCGATACAGGCATGTGCGCCGGGTGGCAAGGGCTCACCAGCAGCCCAGCGCCGGGCCAGCACGATGGCGGCGAATGTCGGGATCTCCGGGCCGTGCAGCATCGGCGCGGTGAGGTCCCAGTGCAGGGTTTGCGCAACACCATCGCGCTGCCCGCGCAGGGTCACGCGCATGCCCCCCGAATCACTGCCGAAGCGGTCAAACCAGCGCCCGGCGCGGGCCAGCATGCCGGCCAATGACGCCATCGGCAGCGGCACGCCGTGGCCGCGCAGCCAGGCCATGCTGGCCAGGCAACGCGACAGCAACGGCAGTTCCAGTGCCGCCTGGAAGCGCACCGTCGCCACCTGGGGATAACGCTGCACCAGCAGGCTGTGGTCGGGCACATCACAGGGTGAAGCCAGGCGCGGGGCCAAGCGGGCAAAGTGCACCCCCTGTGGCCGGGCCCAGCCGGTTACTGCCTGCCAGCGGCCGTCGATCCAGCAATCGAACGGCTTGCCGCAGTAGGAAAGCACCGCGCGTACCGTGGCCACGCCCAACGGTGTGGCCTGGGCCGGTGCCACCACCATCTCGATGCTGCGCAACTGGTCCAACTGCGTGGCCAGGGCATCGACCACGGCCGATGACAAGGCAGGCAAGGTACTGGCACCACTGATCACACTGCGCCCGGCAGCACGGGCCGGCGTATCCAGCGCAGCGGCAAACCCGCAGACAAACTGGCGGCCGTCGGCCAGGTCGATATAGTCCAGGCCGGCGGCGATACAGGCCTGCGCCACCCCGTAACCCTGCCCCTGAAACGGCCCGGCACAGTGGATCAGCAGGCCGGCACCGCTGCTGCGCAGCTGTTGGGCAAAATCCGCCGCGTTGCTGTCCATCGCGATGAACGCCAGACGTGTCGGATCAAGCTCGGGGAAGCGGTTCGCCGCATGGCCCGGGTTGCGCCCGGCAACGATCACCTCGACATCGCCAGCACTCACCAGCGCACGGACGATCCGCGCACCGAAATGGCCGTAGCCGCCCAGCACCAGTACCTTCGCGTTGGCCTTTTCCTGCATCGTGTTGCCCATTACGGTTCCCTGGGCATCCTGCCGCAGCACCTGACGCCGGTAAACCCGCTGCTGG
>JBJEWP010000063.1:0-13545 GCA_051885115.1 Stenotrophomonas sp.
TGCCTGAGCACCTGCGCCGCAAGCGCGAGGCTTTCGGCTACCCCACCGATGAAGCGGACATTCCGCTGCTTTAATCCCTGCCGCTCAGCAGGACGGTGCCGGCCGGCAGGTGCATGCGTACACGCCCGGGGATGCAGTCGATGCGGAAGTGGCACGCCTGCATCGGCTCGCCATCCAGGTTCAGGGTCAACGGGCTGTCACTGTGGATTTCCACCCAGGGCAGCGAAGCCTGGCGGGCAACCTCGGCCAGAAAGCCGGCCTTGCCTTCGCTGAGCAAGGTGCCCAGTGAGGCGACGGCCTCGCTACCGAGTGGCGGCACGATGGTCAGGGCCAGTTGCCCGTCATCGAGCAGGGCATCGGGGCACAGCTGCTGGCCACCGCCGGCCTGGCGGCCATTGCCCAGGCCCAGGGCAATGAACTGCCCCTCCCAGTGGAAACCCTCGCCGCTGAAACGGGCGGTCTGCGGCTCGATGGTGGCCAGCTTGGTCACGCCGGTGATCAGGTAGGCCAGGCCGCCGAGCAGCTTCTTCATGCCTTCCGGCGTCTCCACCGTGACCTCGGTACCGAAACCACCACTGGCCAGGTTGGCACACCAGTGCTCGGTACCGTCGCCACGCAGGCGCAGCAGGTCCATCGGTTGCGGGGTGGAAGCGGCAATCAGGCGCAGCGCCGCTTCCGGCTCTGCAGCAATGCCGGTGGCCGTGGCAAAGTCATTGGCGGTGCCCAGCGGCAGCAGGGCCAGCGCGGGCAAGGCATCGGCATCGTGGCCACTGATCGCCATGGCTTCGGCCACCTCGCTCAGGGTGCCGTCACCGCCACCGGCAATGATCACCGCCACCTTGTCGGCAATGGCCTCATCGACATAGCGTTTTTCGTCACCCGCCTCCCAGGTCACCCGCACCTGCAGGGCCTGGCCGGCCTCGCGCAGAGCCATGACCGCCTCGCGCACCGCTTCGTCGCCACTGGATTTGCCATTGAGAATCAAGCGCCACACCGCCTGGGTCATTGCCGGGCTCCCGTTGTTGAAGGCGCATCAGGCCAGAACCGGGCTTCAGTGGCAGTGAAAACAGCTCATGCTGCTGCAACAGCGTTGTCATCAACCAGGTGGAGAATCAAAGGCCATAGCAGGGATGACGGACGGAAGCTTCGATCAGCTTCCATTATTCAGCGCAGGCCTGGCACGGCTCTCTCCCCGTGGCAGGTCAGCGATCAGCGGCCGGATGCAAAGGTGCTCAAGGCATCGCCGGTCAGGCGAAACACGGTCCACGCGCTTTGCGGCCGCGCGCCGACCGATTCGTAGAAAGCGATGGCCGGGGCATTCCAGTCCAGCACCGACCATTCCATGCGGCCACAGCCACTGGCCACGGCCAACTGGGCGAGGTGGCGCAGGATGGCCTTGCCCACGCCGCGGCCGCGCATGGCCGGGGTGACGTAGAGGTCTTCCAGGTACAGGCCGTTGCGGCCCAGCCAGGTGGAATAGCTGGCGAACCACACCGCATACCCAACCGGCTCACCGCCCAGCTCGGCAATCAGCGCACGCGCCGTGGCGGCCTCGCCAAACAGGCTGGCGGCAATGCCTGCTTCATCGGTGACCACCGCATCCGGCTCTTTTTCATACACCGCCAGTTCGATGATCAGGCGCAGGATCAGCCCGGCATCGGCCACCGTGGCCGGGCGCAGCTGCAGCCCTGGGACTGCATCGATGGCCGTTGCCTGCCACTCAGCCACGGGCGCCGGCCACATTGGCGCGCATGGCATCGATCACCGCGCGGTAGTCCGGCGCATTGAAGATGGCCGAGCCGGCGACGAAGGCATCGGCGCCGGCAGCGGCAATCGCGCCGATGTTGTCGGCCTTGACCCCGCCATCCACTTCCAGGCGGATGTCACGCCCGGTCGCATCGATCTTCTGGCGGACCACCCGCAGCTTGTCCAGGGTGGAGGGAATGAAGGCCTGGCCGCCGAAGCCCGGGTTGACCGACATCAGCAGCACCAGGTCCAGCTCGTCCAGCACCCAGTCCAGCACATCCACCGGGGTGGCCGGGTTGAGCACCAGGCCGGCCTGGCAGCCGTGCGACTTGATCAGCTGCACGGTGCGATGGACATGACGCGACGCCTCCGGGTGGAAGCTGATGATGCTGGCCCCGGCCTTGGCAAAATCCGGAATGATGCGGTCCACCGGCTCGACCATCAGGTGCACGTCGATCGGCGCGGTGACCCCGTGCTTGCGCAGGGCCTCGCAGACCATCGGGCCGATGGTCAGGTTGGGCACGTAGTGGTTGTCCATCACATCGAAATGGACCCAATCGGCGCCGGCAGCGATGACGTTGTCCACTTCCTCGCCAAGCTTGGCGAAGTTGGCCGACAGGATGGAGGGGGCAATGATGCAGTTGGACATGGCAATGGCCTTCAGCGCGGCTTGCGCAGTTGCTTGATGCGGTCGTAGGCGGCGTTGATCTCGCTGGCCTTGTGTTCGGCAGCGGCGCGCAGTTCCGGTGCGGCCCCGGCCACCTTGTCGGGGTGGTACTGGGAGATCAGGCGGCGGTAGGCGGTGTCGATCTCGGCGTCGCTGGCGGCCGGGTCCACCCCCAGCACCCGGTAGGGCGCATTGCGGCCGACGCCGAACCAGTTGGCGTCAAAGGCATGGCCGAGCAGCAGGCCGATCAGGCCACCGAACAGGGGGTTGGGGCGAAACAGCAGGGCACCGGCCACCGCTCCAAGCAACTTCCCGTACCAGCGCATCGCACCGCCACCGTTGTGTGGATGAAGAAGACACACATTTTATCGCACAGCGCCCCGCTGTGGTCGTACACTAGGCCGCCCGCCGCGCCGCGGGCCCCGATGGCCCCGGATGCCGGCATCACATTGCCAAAAAGCTCCAGGAGTGCCCGTGCCGACCACGTTGCTGCAATCCGATCTCCCCGGCCTGCCCTTGCGCCATCGCGGCAAGGTGCGTGATGTGTTTGATATCCCGCGTGAGCGGCTGCCGGCCGGCACCCCGCCGGGCGACTACCTGCTGATCGTGGCCACCGACCGCCTGTCGGCGTTCGATGTGGTGCTGCCCGACCCGATTCCGGGCAAGGGCGAGATGCTGTGCCAGGTCTCCAACTTCTGGTTTGAAAAGACCGCCCACCTGATGCCCAACCACCTGACCGGGATCAACGTGGCCGATGTCCTGCCTGAAGGCGTGGACCCGGCCCTGTACGCCAAGCGTGCGGTGGTGACCAGGAAGCTCAAGCCGGTACCGGTGGAGGCGATCGCCCGCGGCTACCTGATCGGCAGCGGCTGGAAGGATTACCAGCGCACCGGCAAGGTCAGCGGCATCGCCCTGCCCGACGGCCTGCAGCAGGCACAGAAGCTGCCCGAGCCGATCTTCACCCCGTCGACCAAGGCCGCCGTGGGCGACCACGACGAAAACATCGATTTCGATGCGATGGTCAAGGCCGTGGGTGCGGACCTGGCCGAAAAGGTGCGCGACGCCACCCTGCGCATCTACCAGTTCGCCGCTGACTACGCCGCGCAGCGTGGCATCCTGCTGGCCGACACCAAGTTCGAATTCGGCACCGATGCCGACGGCCGCCTGTACATCATGGACGAGATGCTGACCCCGGATTCCTCGCGCTACTGGCCGGCCGATGAATACGCTGTGGGCATCAGCCCGCCCAGCTACGACAAGCAGTTCGTGCGTGACTACCTGGAAACCCTGGACTGGGGCAAGACCGCTCCCGGCCCGGCGCTGCCGCCGCAGGTGATTGATCGCACCCGCGACAAGTACGCCGAAGCACTGGAAAAACTGGCCGGCATCGTCATCGACTGACCTGCCCGGCCACTGCGGCAAAACAAAACGCCACGCAGTCGTTGCGTGGCGTTTTGTTTATGGCCTTCCTCAACAACTGTGGAACGCCGCACAAATACAGCACACAGAGGCAAAGACTTACAGAATCTGAATGCCTTTTCCGGGAAAAATGGGCACTTCTTTGCCAAGGAATGCCCCATGCCCACGCCCCTGCACACGTGTGCCGCCGGCGCACTGGTCGTGATGCTGGCCGCTTGCCAGGCCGATCCCGCGCCGGCTGCAGCCGCAATCTCCCAGACAGCGCACGCCAGTACCCCGGTCCCTGCAGCATCTGAATCAGCACCGCAGGACACCGCCCGCATGATTGTGGCAGCGGGCATCACCTGCCCGCAGGCAGCACCGGGCCCGGACAGCACCGGCTGCAGCGCCGGGCTGGCCGACAACGGCCAGGCTTACGAGGTGGAACTGCAAGCCGGTTGCGGCGATGACGGTTTCTTTGCCGCCGTTTTCCAGGCCGGCGGCGCCAACGTGGTGCCACAGCTGTCGAACCAACCGGGTGCTGCGCAGGCACCAGGTGCGTCACTGCCCGACAAGCAGTTTGTCTGCATCCAGGCCATTGCCCGCCAGGGCCAGCGCGCGGCGTATTACCACGTCCGGGCCATGGATCCGGCCCAGGTGAATGCCTGCCGTGACGATGCCACCTGCGCCGAGCACCGCCCCGCAGCCGATGCCGCGTGCACCATGGCCACACCGCAGGGCTGCGCCAGCGGCTGGGTGAAGGCCGATGCGCTGGAGGTTTTCAGCAACGGCATTGGTGCCCGCTCCGCTGACGCCCAGCAGGCCACACCCGTCTCTGCCCAGTGGCAGGTACTGGACAGCGTGCACAGCAGTGATGGTCGCTTCCAGCTGCAGGTGCTGCAGCAACCTGGCAACCAACAGGCGCCACGCCGTGTTTCGCTGCTGGCACGACAGGCCGATGGGCGGATGCAGGAGCTGGTGCACAACGACCGCCTGGTGCCGTGTGCCAGCTGTGGTGGCCTGGCAGGTGACCCCTACGCCTACAGCCGGTTCGATGAGCACGGCCTGGATATCGTGACCGCCGGCGGCTCGCGCGAGCGCTGGAGCAGCCACAGTCGCTGGCACCCCTCCTCCGATGGCCAGCGCTGGCAACTGGAGTGGCTGCTGCGCGAAGTGGTGGACACCCAGAGCGAACAACAGGCGCAACAGAAACTGGACCAGAAGGAGCTGGGCAAGATCAGCCTGGCCGATTTCGACCCGCAGGACTTGCCCCCTGCCCCTGTGCTGCCCTGAGCAGCGCCCGCCCCTTTCCACCGTGACGCCCGCAAGCACGACAGCGCTTGTCTGCAACACGGCTGACCCGCGGCATTGCCGCCCCACCACCTGATCTTGCCCCTTGCCGAGAACCGCTTGATGAAACGCATTCTTTTTCCCTGGCCGGCCGTCACCGCCTTGCTGCTGGCCGCCTGTTCCGCAGCCGAGCCTGCCACACCCCAAGCCAGTAGCGCGGCCACTGCCCCCCCGAATGCCAGTACCGAGCAGTGCCCGCAGAGCAGTTTTGAACAGTTCCTTGAGCAGTTTTCCAGCCAGATCAGCGTGCAGGAAACGGCCACTGCCGACCCCCTGTCCAGCAGCCACATCAACGCCGACGCCCAACCCGAGCCAGCACTGGAAACCCAGCAGATACCGTTGGCCGAAGTGGTCTGGCCGGTCATGCCGAACCTGACCCAGGCCCGCCGTGCCGGACGCAATGTACAGCTGAGCGGTGAGGGACAGACCCGTGTGGTGACCGTCTCCACGCCCGATACCAGTGACCAGCAGCGCTACTACTTCCAGCGTCAACCGTGCTGGACCCTGGTCAAGCGTGAAGACCAATCGATCTGAGCCTGACCGGAGCCGCGATGAAGCGCCTGCTGACCCAACTCGCCGGACTTGTCACCGTGGTGGCCATCAACCTGACTGGCTGCGGCACGGGCGACAACAACCCGGCACCGACAACACCCGCCCCTGATCGCAGTGCCACCACTGCCGAGCCTCCCACCATGAATGTTGAACCAGACACCGCTGCCAGCGTGCGCCTGCAGTGTGGCGCCGGGCAGGCCAGCCTGACGGCCACCGGCCCGACCAGCACCCAGGCACGCTTCACCCCGGAAGGCCAGCCCGCACGTACCTTGGCCATCCCCGATGCACTTCACGGCAACAGCGCCATCGGCCTGGGCTGCACCACCGCTGCCGACGGCACCACCTTCCTGGTGGTGCAATACGGCGAGCTGCCCTACGGCTGCCAGTTCTGCGAGTGGTACGCCCTGTATGACCACAGCGGCCAGCTGCTGACCCAGAACACCCCGGCCCTGCTGGGCGAAGGCGAGCAGCGCCAGCCCAACAACCAGCAATACGAAGCCCTGCTTGCCCGCCACGGGCTGCAGCACCCGGCAATGGAATTCGTCGGGCAATGAATTCCCGGCCACAGGCCGGTGGATGTCCAAGGAGCAGTACCCAGCAAGGAAGACCCTGTCTCACAGAATGGAGAGCACCCGATGAGCGGTCCGATTTACCCACAGATGATCCAGCCCAAAGGGGCTGGCTACAAAAGTGACAACATCAAGCCCTACAGCCATTACCGCGAGCCGATCGATGACGCTCCGGACCGGCTGGCGGGCAACTCCCGGATCTGGGGCGATGCTTCGCCGCAGGTCCAGTCCCGTGTCGTTGACATCCTGATCGAAGCGGCCCGCGAAAAAGGCCTGAGCACCCGTGAAACGGCCCATGTGCTGGCCATCGCGCGGGTCGAATCCGGCTTCAACCCCGATGCCGCTGCCGGCACCACCTCCGCTTCCGGGCTGGGCCAGTTCATCGACGGCACCGGCCGCGCCTATGGCCTGCACAGCAACCGCTTCGATGCCCAGGACGGCGCCCGTGCCCTGGTTGACCATTTCATCGACAACCGCAACCTGGCCACTTCCCGTGGTCAGGGCGAGGCCTACATCTACAAGTACCACCACGATGGCCCGACCAAGGATTACGGCGGCCTGGCCCTGGCCAAGGACAAGGTCCTGCCTTTCGTCGACAAATACGAAAAACTGCTGCAGCAACAGCAGCTTGCTGCACCACTGGCTCCGGGCCAGAGCAGCGGGGTAACTGCCCCGCAAGCGCAGCGCACCAGCTTCGATGCCACCATGCAGCAGATGATGCCGCCGCAGGCCGGGATCAAGCCGCACATCACCGGCAGCTACGGTGAGGACCGCGGCAACAAGAACCATGGCGGGGTGGATTTCAACTATGTCGGCGGACAAGCCGGGCGCAACCTGCAGCACCCGCCGGTCAACGCCCCGGTCAGCGGCAAGGTCACCTTCTCCGGCGGTTCCTATGGCACGGTGAAGATCCTTGATGCCCAGGGCAATTCCCACGAAATCCTGCACCTGCACAGCCGCAGCGTGAAGGAAGGCGACACGGTGCAGGCCGGCCAGCAGATCGGCACCATGGGCGGCCGTGGCCCGGATGGCCCCAACCAGTACGCCCAGCATGTGCACTACCAGTTGCGCAATCCGGCCGGCGGCATCATCGACCCGGTGTCCTTCTGGAATGGCCGCCAGGTCAGCACCGGCGGTACTTCCTCGCCGGCCGTCGATACCCGCACCCTGCAGGAAAAGCTCTCTGCCCTGGGCTACACCGGTACGCAGGGGCAACCGCTGCAGGCCGACGGCATCGCCGGCGCACACACCCACCATGCCGTGCGTGCCTTCCAGAAGGACCATGGTCTGAACGTGGACGGGATTGCCGGCCCGGCAACACTGGGAGCCCTGGCCAGCCAGAAGCCCCTGCCCCAGCAGGGAAATGCCGGCCCGGCAGTGCAAACCTTGCAGGAGCAGCTCAACCAGCTGGGCATGCGCGATGGCAAGGGCCATGCGCTGGTCGCCGACGGCAAGTTCGGTGCCAACACCGGGCATGCCGTGGAGGCCTTCCAGAAGGCCAACGGCTTGAAGGTCGATGGCGTGGTCGGGGCCCAGACCCGCCAGGCCCTGGACAGCGCCCTGCAGAAGCACCAGCAGCAGTCAGCAACCAGTCCGGCTGCGACATTGCAGCAGATGCCGCTGTTCCAGAAGCTCAAGGGCTGCATGCCCGACGGCCTGTCACTGGAAAAGATCGGCCAGGCGGCCACCTGCGCGATCAAGGCCGGCATCGACAGCGCTGACAAGGTCCAGCAGGTCCACGTCAATGGCAACACCGCCCATGTTATCGGCACCGTCGCCGGTTTCCGTGCGGCCGTTGACCTGGCCTCCAGCCCACCGTCGCTGGAAACCAGCGGCCAGCAGCTGCTGGCCCTGAACCTGGAGCGTGAGCAGCAACGCAGCACCGCGCAATCGGTCAGCATGTCCGCTTGATCCTGTGCCACTGACCACGCTGCCCTGCAGCGTGGTCGGTTCGCAGCAATGCCATTACCCTCTGTGCAGCACCGACGGAGGCCAACATGTCATCCATGCTTTCCACGCGCCTGGCACAGCTGTTTGCCAGCTACAGCGACGACCACCGCAACGCCACCAACCAGGCCATCCATGTCATCGCCGTGCCGGCCATTGCCTGGTCGGTGATTGCCCTGCTTTGGTGCGTGCCACCCCTGATCACCTGGTTCACCTCCGGGGTCTGGGCAGCCGTGGCCATGTTCGTGGCCTGGTGCTGGTACAACCGACAGTCGCGCCCGCTGGGCTACGGCATGCTGGCCGCCTTCTTCCTGGCGGCGATGAGCTGCCGGGTGATCGAGCAGCAATACGGCCTGGGCGTGTTGTGGAAATGTGCGCTGACGGTTTTTGTGACCGCCTGGGTCGCCCAGTTCATCGGCCACCATCTTGAAGGCAAGCGCCCGAGCTTCCTCACCGACCTGGTGTACCTGCTGGTCGGCCCGGTCTGGGTCCTGGCCAAGGCTTACCGCCGGCTGGGCTGGGCCTACTGATCCAGCCCCAGCTCGGCGACGCTGGGTGAAAACCCCCGTGGGGCATAGCCGAAGTCACGCTGCGCCGGGCCGATGTCGAATACCAGGTTGCGGGCCATGCGCTCCTGCACCGCCGGGCCGAACCCGGACAACAGGCCGCTGCGGCGGGCAAGCCCGGCCAGCAGGCTGAAAATGCGGTCCGGCACCGTATACAGTCGTGGCCTGCACGGCAGGGTGGCCAACACCTGCTGCACCATCTGTCGGTAGGCCAGCACCTGCCCACCACCCAGGGCATAGGCCTGGCCATGGCTGGGCAGGCAATCCACCACTGCCATCGCCGCGGCGGCCAGGTCCTCCACATGCACCGGCTGGCGCCCGCCACAGGCGCTGCGTGGCAGCACGAACAGGCCCCAACGCCGGGCCAGGGCGGCAATCCGGCTCAGGCTGCGGTCCATTCCCGCCCCCCAGACCAGGGTCGGCCGCAGCACCGTGGCCGCCGCCTGCTGCTGTGCGGCGCGGGCAAACACCCCGCGCTCACCGTTTGCCAGCTGCGCCGCCAGTTCGCGCTCGGTCGGGTCCTGCGAATCCTGCTTGACCATGACACTGGTCGAACCAAAGGCGATGACCCGCGGGCAGTGCAGTGCCGCCTGGTCATACCACTGGGCAAAGGCATCCAGCGGCCCGCAGCTGAACACCACATCCACTGCGTCCGGCAATGCCGGAGGCAGGGCCAGTTCTCCCTGCAGCCAGTGCACACCCGGTGCGGCCGGCTGCGGCCGGCGGGAAACCGCCAGCACCTGCCAGCCCTGTTGCTGCAGCCGCTGCAGCAGGGCGGCACCGATCTGCCCGCTGGCACCAAAGACCAGGGCCGTACGCTGAGTTGTTGCTGTGGTGATCTGCATCCGTACGAGCATAGCCGCTGGCTGCCCGATAGACTGCCCCGCGCCCACCTGTACCGAAGATACTGACCATGCACGCTGTTACCGCTGATACCGCCACTGCCCCGCACAGCCTGTTGCTGGCCACCGACCTGGACGCTCGCTGCGACCGCGCCATGGAACGCGCCATCGCGCTGGCGCGGCACTGGCAGGCGCGGCTGGTGGTGGTCTGTGTGCTGCCGCCACGCGAGCAGCATGAACTGAGCGAGCAGCTGTTCGGCCAGGCCGACTGGGGGCCATCGCTGTCACCACAGGCCGCTGCCCGGCGCCGCCTGCAACGTGATCTGGGCTCCCTGGCCGAAGGCGTGACGCTGTGCCTGCGCCTGGAACACGGCACGCCTGGCAGCACCGTGTTGCGGGTCGCACGCGAAGAGGGCTGCGGCCTGATCATCACCGGGCTGGCCGCCAATGCGGCCTTCCAGCAGCCCCGGCTGGGTTCGACCGTGAGCTGGCTGGCCCGCCACAGCGAGGTGCCGCTGCTGCTGGTTCGCAATCGCGCCCACCGGCCTTACCGCTCGATGGTGCTGGCCAATGACCATTCGCCGCATTGCCAGCATGCCCTGCACACCGCGCTGGAACTGTTCGGCGAACCGCTGCAGCTGAGTCTGGTCCACGCCCTGGAACTGCCCCGGGCCGGCCTGCTCACCACCCCGCTGGCCGAGCTTCAAGCCCAGGCCCGACAGGCCGCCAGCCAGCGCGACCGCCAGTTCCTGGACAGCTGCACGTTCAGCTCCGCATTGCGCCAGCGCATCACCCTGGCCAGCGATGACGGCGAACCGGCACGGGTGCTCGGCCGCTATGTGCGTGACCATGACAGTGACCTGATGATCGTGGCCAGCCATGGCCGCAGTGCCGTGTCCGAGCTGCTGCTGGGTAGCGATGCACAGCGCCTGCTGGCACAGGCGGCAACCGACACCCTGCTGGTCCGGCGACCGCTGGACATGCCGGGAAAAGCTGAATGACACATTAAAAAAAGTCTGTCGTCGAATAAAAACAGACTGTTAGACTGGTCGGCCTGCCAGCGGAATGACGTACTCCCTGCATGCCGTCCATGCTCTTGCTGCTGTTGCTCCTGCCCTTTCTTGCCGCCACTGCCTTGGCCGTGTGGCCGGGATTGTCACGTCGTCACGCCGGCTGGCTGGCCCTGTCGGCACCCCTGATCGGACTGGGCATCCTGTCCCTGTTGACCCCGGCGGTGTTCGCCGGCGCGGTGCACAAGGTCAGTTACCCCTGGGTCGAGTCACTGGGCCTGGCCATCACCCTGCGCATGGACGGGCTGGCCTGGATGTTCGCCGCCCTGGTGCTGGGCATCGGCACCCTGGTGGTGCAGTACGGCCGCCACTACCTGGCCCCGGAAGACAGTGCACAGCGGTTCTTCTGCTACCTGATGCTGTTCATGGGCGCCATGCTGGGCATGGTGATCTCCGGCAACCTGTTGTTGTTGATGGTGTTGTGGGAGCTGACCTCGATCAGCTCGTTCCTGCTGATCGGTTTCTGGTCGCACCGCAAGGACGCCCGCGAAGGTGCCCGCATGGCCTTGATCATCACCGGCGGCGGCGGCCTGGCCCTGCTCGGCGGGGTGCTGTTGATCGGGCGCATTGTCGGCAGTTATGACCTGGATGCGGTGCTGGCCGCCGGCGATGTGATCCGCGCCAGTGCCCTGTATCCCTACGCCCTGGCCCTGGTGCTGGCCGGCATCTTCACCAAGAGCGCGCAGTTCCCGTTCCACTTCTGGCTGCCGCATGCAATGGCCGCACCGACCCCGGTGTCGGCCTACCTGCACTCGGCCACCATGGTCAAGGCCGGGGTGTTCCTGCTGGCGCGCCTGCACCCGGCCCTGGCCGGCACCGAGCTGTTCACCTGGGTGGTGTGCTCGGTCGGCGCCACCACCCTGCTGATCGGCGCGGTCAATGCGCTGTTCCAGCACGACCTCAAAGGCGTGCTGGCTTACTCCACCATCTCCCACTTGGGCCTGATCACCCTGCTGTTCGGCCTGTCCGCTCCGATGGCGGTGGTCGCCGGGGTGTTCCACATCCTCAACCACGCCACCTTCAAGGCCTCGCTGTTCATGGCCGCCGGCATCGTTGACCACGAAACCCACACCCGCGACCTGCGCCGACTTGGCGGGCTGAAGGCACTGATGCCGGTCACGGCCCTGCTCACCGTGGTCGGCAGCCTGGCGATGGCTGGCTTCCCCCTGCTCAACGGCTTTTTGTCCAAGGAAATGCTGCTGGCCGAGGTGCTGGTGGCCCCGGGCCCGGCCGCTTTGCGCAACACCCTGATCGCCGCCGCCGCGCTGGCCGGCCTGCTCGGCGCGGCCTACAGCCTGCGACTGGTCTGGGAAACCTTTTTCGGCAACGGCCCGCGCCAGGTCAATGGCCAGCCGCACGACCCGCCAGCCGGAATGTGGATTCCGGTGGCGATCCTGGTGGCGCTGTGCCTGGCCGTGGGCATCGCCCCGGCCCTGGTTGCCGGCCCGACCCTGCACACCGCCGCCGGCGCGATCCTGGGGGCTGCCCAGCCGGAGTACCACCTGGCTGTGTGGCATGGCATCAACACCCCGCTGCTGATCAGCCTGGGTGGCATCGCCGGTGGCGTGCTGCTGTACCTGGGTGTGCGCCGGCTGGCAGCGGTCTACGCCACCGATCCGCTCTCGCAAGGCAAGATTGCCTTCGACCGCCTGCTGCTGGCCCTGTTCACTGTCACCAACCGCAGCACCCAGTGGCTGGCCAACGGCAGCCTGCAACGCATGCTCTGCGCACTGTTCGTGGTCGCCATCGCCGTGGCCGCTGCGCCCTGGCTGGGTGATGACGTGGTGCGGCCGGTCTGGCCGGCGCCGCAGCCGTTGCCGCTGCTGGGCTGGATGATGTGGCTGGTGATGATCGCCTGCGCCCTGGCCGGCCTGTTCCTGTACCGCCAGCGCCTGCTCGCGGTGCTGGTGATGGGCGGGGCCGGGCTGATGGTGAGCATGGTGTTCGTGTTCCTGTCCGCGCCGGACCTGGCGCTGACCCAGCTGATGGTGGAAATGGTCACCCTGGTACTGATGCTGCTGGGCATGAACTACCTGCCGGCGACCTCGCCGGGCGAGCGTTCGCGCTGGAAGATCCGCCGCGACGCGGTGATTGCCATCGCCGGTGGCGCCGGCATGGCCGCCCTGGCCTACACCGCGATGACCCTGCCGCCGAACACCATCTCTGGCGAGATGCTCGCCCGCGCCCTGCCCGAGGCCTATGGCAGCAACGTGGTCAACGTCATCCTGGTCGACTTCCGCGGCTTTGATACCTTCGGCGAGATCGCCGTGTTCGGTATCGCCGCGCTGGTGGTGCACGCCCTGCTGCGGCGCAGCCGCATGGCCCCGGAGCAGATCATGCCCGGCCCGCCGCTGCAGCTGCCGGTGCCGGCCGACCTGGCCCAGATCATGTTCCCGCTGACCCTGACCGTGTCGATCTTCCTGTTCATGCGTGGCCACAACGCGCCCGGTGGCGGCTTCATTGCCGGCCTGGTGCTGGCTGTGCCGCTGCTGATCCAGTATGTGATCCAAGGTACCGCCTCGGTGGAGTCACGTTTCGGCTTTGACTACGTGCGCTGCATCGGCATCGGCCTGCTGGTGGCCATTGCCTCGGGCATGGCCTCGATGCTGTTCGGGGTGCCCTTCCTGACTTCCGGCCATGCCGAGCTGGAACTGCCGCTGATCGGTCAGGTACCACTGGCCAGCGCCATGGGCTTTGATACCGGCGTCTACCTGGTGGTGTTCGGCGGGGTGATGCTGATCCTGTCGATGATGGGCACGATCAAGCCTTCGCGCACCCACCTGGCCCGCCACGGGCAGATTGATCCCACCCGCCGTTCGGCCCGCACCGGGGAGATGC
>JBJEWP010000064.1:0-1682 GCA_051885115.1 Stenotrophomonas sp.
AAGGTGCCTCGACCGCTCAGCCATGCTTGCGGTAGCGTGGCCGATTGCCTTGCCCTTGCCACCTGTGGAGCGTGCACCGATGAAATGCTGGTCGATCCCCCTGTTGTTCCTGGCTGCCGGCAGCGCGCTGGCCGATGACACCAACCAGCGCCCGCGTGCGCGCGAGGCCGGGGTGGTGATCGGCAGCATGGCGCCGGGGGCGCACAATGCCATCACCGATGTGGCCGGGGTCGGCGTGGGCCATGCCACCCTGGCGCAAGGCACGCGCCTGCATACCGGGGTGACCGCCATCGTGCCGCACCCGGGCAACCTGTACCGGCAGCGGGTGCCGGCGGCGATCGTGGTCGGCAATGGCTACGGCAAGCTGGCCGGCATCACCCAGGTACAGGAGCTGGGCGAGCTGGAAACCCCGATCCTGCTCACCGGCACCCTGAGCACCTGGAAGGTGGCCGATGCCGCAGTGGACTGGCTGCTGCGCCAGCCCGGCATGGAGCAGGTGCGCTCGCTCAACCCGGTGGTGGGCGAAACCAATGACGGCTACCTCAGTGACATCCGGGCCCGCCCGCTGACCCCGGCGTTGGTGGAGCAGGCACTGGGCAAGCCCTCGTATGCGCAGGTGGCCGAAGGCAATGTCGGCGCCGGTGCCGGCACCGTGGCCTTTGGCTGGAAGGGCGGCATCGGCACCAGCTCGCGCCTGCTGGCGGCAGCGGACGGCGGTTACACCGTGGGCGTGCTGGTGCAGAGCAATTACGGCGGTGAACTGACCATTGCCGGGGTGCCGGTGTGGAAGGTGCTGCCCGACCCGGCCGAGCATGCACGCAGCCAGGCCAACCCGGCACCGAGCACCGGCGATGGCAGCATCATGATGGTGGTGGCCACCGATGCCCCGCTCGATGCCGCCCAGCTGCAGCGGGTGGCGCAACGTGCCTTGCTCGGTCTGGCCCGTACCGGCTCGGTGATGTCCAACGGCTCGGGCGACTATGTGATTGCCTTCTCCACCGCCGCCGGCAACCGGCGTGATCCTGACCAGAACCTGCAGCCGGCAAGCAGTGTCGCGGGCGAGGCAATGTCGCCGCTGTTCCAGGCCACGGTGGAGGCCACCGAGGAGGCCATCGTCAATTCGCTGTTCCGCGCCCAGGATGTGCACGGCCACCGTGGCCGGGTCTCGGCCCTGCCGTTGGCCCCGGTGATCGACGCGGTCAAGGCCGCACAGGCCGCCTTGCCGCTGCCGTGAGCTTGCCGGGCCGGCAGTGCTCAGCTGCCGGCCCGTTGCGTTGATCAGGGCTGGGCGTTGACCCAGTCCAGCGCCGGGTACTGGCCGGGGCCGAGGAAGCGCTGCAGCAGCGGCCGGTAGGCCTGTGGCCCGTTCTGGCTGTTGGTCAGCAGTACCAGGCTTTGCCCGCTGTCGATATCCAGCGCAAACAGGGCCTTGAAGCCGGGGTTGTCGCCCCAGTGCCAGGCCAGCCGGCGGCTGCCTTCGCGCTGCAGGCCCACGCCCAGGCCCCACTGGATGCGGGCATCGGCCGGGGTGCTGGCGCGTGGGTCCATCGCATTGCTGGCCGGTGCCAGCATCGCTGCATGGGTGGCCGGCTGCAGGCCCTGGCCGGCAAACAGGGCGCGCTGCACGAACTGCTGGTAATCGCTGGCGGTGGTGGACAGGGTCCAGGCGGTGTTTTCCCAGG
>JBJEWP010000065.1:0-1682 GCA_051885115.1 Stenotrophomonas sp.
TGCGGTTCGCCGGCGCGGGTGTAGGCCATCACCGGGCGCTGCCAGGCCATGCCCGGCACGTCCAGTGCGACCCAGTGCCCGCTGAGCAGTTCGGCCTGGGCAATGCGGCTGGGCAGCAAGGTGAGATAACCGCCCTCGCGCACCAGGGCGCGCAGGAATTCCGGCGAGCCGGTGTCCATGGTGTTGGCCGGTGGCTGCAGCCCGGCATCGAGGAAGTGCTGGCGGAAGGCATGTTCGACCTCGCCCAGGCGGCGGCCGAAGATCCAGGGCTGGTCGAGCAGGCTGGCCAGCTGCAGCGCCCGCGTGCGTGCCAGCGGGTGGCGCGCGCTGGCCAGTACCCGGTAGGCATCGTGCATCAGCACCTCGCTGTGGATGCGTGGGTCCGGCGCATCTTCGCCGGCGGTGTGCAGGGTCACCACCACGTCCAGCTCGCGCGCGAGCAGGGCCGGTTGCAGCTCCGGGGCGATGCCACCGGCCACATGGACGCCGATCTTCGGCCAGTGACGGCGCAGGGCCAGCACGGCCGGGGCGACCAGCGAGCCGGCCGTGGACGGGCCGGTGCCGATGCGCACCTGGCCTTCGCTGCCTGTCTGCATCTCGGCCAGACGGTCCTCGAAGCGGCGCACGGCATCATCGGCGGTGCGCGCGTGGTCCATCAGCAGGCGGCCGGCATCGGTGAGCACGATCTGGCGGGTACCGCGCTCGAACAGTCGCTCGCCCAGTTGTTGTTCCAAGGCATTGATGCCCTTGCTCAGGGCCTGCTGGGTACGCCCGGTGGCCGCGGCGGCCCGGGTAAAGCTGCCGTTTTCGACCACGGCGAGAAAGTAACGCAGCTGACGCAGGTCCATCGGTGCCATCCATCCACAACCATTGGTTGTGGATCGTACGAAAATTGGTTGGCGATATGTACGGTCATGTTCAACAGTACGGACATTCGCATTCATCCCCGGGAGGGATCATGGCCAGCTTGAATTCGGTAAAGCAGTGGGACCAGCAGTACGACCTTGTGATCGCCGGTTTCGGCCTGGCGGCGATGAGTGCCGCCATCGAGGCGCATGACGCCGATCCGAACCTGTCCATCCTGATCCTGGAAAAGGCCCCTGAAGCCGAGACCGGCGGCAACAGCCGCGTGGCCGGGCAGTCGCTGCTGATCACCAAGAACGCCAAGGTGCTGGCCGAATACCAGCGCAAGATGAGCGTGGCCAACCCGATCCCGGAAGACATGCTGGTGCCGTGGTCCGAAGCCATGGAAGCACTGGAGCCGTGGATCCAGGAACGTGCCGCCCAGGCCGGGGCCCAGTACATCCACGGCACCGGTTTCTCCGAGCGTGACGCGGTGCTGGAGTTCCCGGAATTCGGCGCCCGCGAGGCCGTGCACTGCACCGCCACCATCCTGCCGCTGCCCTCGGGCGTGTACCTGGCCTTCCGCGAGAACATCCGCCAGCGTCCGCGCATCCAGATCGCCTACGAGTCGCCGATCCGTGACCTGATCCAGGATCCGGACACCCTGGAAGTGTTCGGCGTGGTGGCCGAGCAGAATGGCCAGCGCATCAACATCCGCGCCAACAAGGGCGTGGTGATGGCCACCGGTGGTTTTGAGGCCAACCTGGACATGCAGCGCAACTATTTCGGCCTGGCCAACCCGGCGCCGCTGGGTACCCCGCACAACACCGGTGACGGCA
>JBJEWP010000066.1:0-1681 GCA_051885115.1 Stenotrophomonas sp.
GCTGCCCAGGCAGATGGTCAGCTCGTAGATGGTGGTGGACTTGGCCAGCTTGATCGTCGCCGGCTGCGCATTGACCCTGGGAAACTCCACCCCGTACTGCTGCGGGTGCAGGAAGATCCACGCCGCGGCAATCACCATCGGCACGTAATCACGGGTTTCGGCCGGGAACTCGTTGTAGCTCCACTGGCTCCAGAAACTCTGCCCGCCGGACTGGCGGTACACCCGCAAGGCCCGGCCCTCACCGCCGTTGTAGCCGGCCAGGGCCATTTCGATATTGTTGTTGAGCGCGCGCAAGCGTTCATTGATGAAGGCCGCGCTGGCTTCGGCGGCACTGCGGGCGTCATAACGGGTATCAAAACCGGTGCCGTCCGGGCCCAGGCCGAAACGACGCCCGGTGGCCGGCATGAACTGCATAAGGCCTGCAGCGCCGGCGCGCGAGTTGGCATGCACCCGGCCGTTGGATTCCTTGGCCATGATGCCGAACAGCAGCGCTTCGGGCAGGCCCTGTTTTTCCCACTCCGGCCACATCACCGCGCGCAGGTTGGCGTAGTTTTCATAGCTGGTCAGCAGCGCCGGGCGCATGTCGGTGAGCCAGCGGCGAATGCCGGCCTGCACCGCGGGGTTGTATTCCACCATCTCGTCAAAGGCATGGCGGTGGTCGTTGAGCAGCTGCGCAGCGCGCGCGGCTTCGGGCACATCGGCCACCAACGGGGCTACATGGTCCGGGTCGGCCAGCACCGGGCCGGTGGCAATGCCCAGCTCGTCATCACTGTTGCTGCCGGCATCGACCTGGCCCTTGAGCAGGCGCTTGTAGCTGGCCAGCAGGTTGCCCAGCTGGCAGCCGCGCTGGCCGACACAGGCGCTGAGCACATCCTCCATGTCTTCCAGTGCGGCATCGGCCTCGGCCTGCCCCTTCGGGTCGGCCACATCCACCAGCGCCAGGGCATCGGTGTAGCGCTTTTCAGCTGCCGCCATGCGCGTTTCCAGCGCTGCCACCTTGTCGCGGTCACGTGCCGAAACCCGCTGGGCCTGGGCATCGGCCACCGGCATCAGCAGGCCGGCGGCCAACAACAGGGACAACGGGCGCAGCACAAAGGAAAACTTGGACATGGTTCGCACTTACAGCGGACAAGCCAGCAGGTTAGCCGTGCCCGCCGGTGGCGACAAGCCGCCAGACAGCGGCGGCCGGGCATGGCTAGAATGCCTGCCAGTCATCATTCACAAAGCACATCATGGATCCGATCCTGCTCGGCAAGGGCCTCACCGACGACACCCCTGTTCACTTGCTGCCGCGCTTTGGCAACCGCCACGGGCTGGTGGCCGGGGCCACCGGCACCGGCAAGACCGTGACCCTGATGACCCTGGCCGAGAACTTCTCGCGTATCGGCGTGCCGGTGTTCCTGGCCGACGCCAAGGGCGATGTGGCCGGCCTGGCGGTGCCGGGCGAAGTCAATGAAAAGCTGGCCGCGCGGGCGGCCCAGATCGGCGTGGATGGTTTTTCCGCCAGCGGCAACCCAACCATCTTCTGGGACCTGTACGGCACGGCCGGCCACCCGGTGCGCACCACGGTGAGCGAAATGGGCCCGACCCTGCTCTCGCGCATCCTGGAGCTCAACGACACCCAGTCCGGGGTGATGGACATCGTGTTCAAGCTGGCCGATGACCGCGGCCTGCTGCTGCT
>JBJEWP010000067.1:0-13050 GCA_051885115.1 Stenotrophomonas sp.
GTCCGAATCGAGCACCTTCTGGATATGCATGCTCACTTCCGGGCTCAGGAACACCCGCGCGCCATCGGTGGGCGCGGAGAAGGTCACGCCTTCTTCGGTGATCTTGCGCCGATGGGCCAGCGAGAACACCTGGAAACCACCGGAATCGGTCAGGATCGGCCCGTTCCACTGGCAAAAACCGTGCAGGCCGCCGTGGTCGGCAATGATGTCCAGGCCCGGGCGCAGCCACAGGTGGAAGGTGTTGCCAAGGATGATTTCCGCGCCCAGGGCGCGGATCTGCTCGGGCAGCACGCCCTTGACCGTGCCATAGGTGCCCACCGGCATGAAGGCAGGGGTCTGCACGGTGCCGCGCGGGAAGCTCAGCTGGCCGCGACGGGCTCGGCCATCGCGCGAAAACAGGGAGAAAGTCAGTCGGGACATGGGCGTCATTCACTTCTAATGACGCCATTGTCGCCCAGCAGGCCGGCTACGCCCAGCCTGCCGCCGCTGCCGGCTCAGTCGAAGAACACCGGTGCCGGGTCTGTCCAGGCCAGACGCACGGTGCTGCCGGGGGCCGGCGGCTGCCGCCCGAGGCAGGCCTCGACCCGGTTGCCGTCGGCCAGACGCAGCATCCCGACATGGTCCGGGCCGCGGAAATGCACGCTTTCCACCATCGCCACCAGCAGGCCGTCATCGGCCAGCTGCAGGTGCTCCGGACGCACCAACACGCGGTCACTGCCCTGCCCCAGCAAAGCCGAGGGCAGCAGGCTGCCGCGACCGATGAAACCGGCGACCTGGGCCGAGGCCGGCCGTTGGTAGAGCTGCTGGGGCGAATCAAACTGCAGCAGTTGGCCATCGGCCATCACCCCGATGCGGTCGGCCATGGCAAACGCCTCGGCCTGGTCATGGGTGACCATCAGCACCGTGGTGCCGGCAGCCTTGAGCATCTGCTGCAGCTCGCTGGCCAGGCGCTGACGGGTGTCCACGTCCAGATTGGAGAACGGCTCGTCCAGCAGCAGCACTTGCGGTGCCGGGGCCAGCGCACGGGCCAGCGCGACCCGCTGCTGCTGGCCGCCGGACAGCTCGTGCGGGTAGCGTTGGGCATGGTCTTCCAGCCCCACCTGCTGCAGCAGCTGGCGCACCCGCTGCGCGCGCGTGGCCGCAGGCTGGCGGCGCAGGCCGAAACCGACATTGGCGGCCACATCCAGGTGCGGGAACAGGGCGTAGTCCTGGAACATCAGGCCGACCCGGCGCTGCTCTGGCGGTTGCTGCTGCTGGCCATCGGCAACCAACTGGCCGGCGACCTGGATGCTGCCCGCGCGCACCGGCTCGAAACCGCTGATCGCCCGCAGCACGGTGGTCTTGCCGCAACCCGACGCACCGAGCAGACAGCCGATCTGCCCGCGCTCAAGGGCCAGCGACACCCCGCTCACCACCGGCCGGTAAGCCCGCCCACGGCCGTAGCCCAGCTCCAGCTGCTGCAACTGCAGTTGCACCTGTCCAGTCATTGCCCGGCCCTCATTGCCACGTCCTCCATCATTGTCCCCTGCCCTGCTCGCCAGCCCGGGCCAGGGCAATCACCGGTGCCAGCCCGGCCAGCACGATCAGCAAGGCGGCCAGCGCGCCTTCCTCGTAGGTACCGCGTGCCGCCTCGGCATACAGCCAGGTAGCCAGGGTTTCAAAGTTCATCGGCCGCAGCACCAGGGTGGCCGGCAATTCCTTCATGGTGTCCACGAACACCAACAGCGCGGCGGCGGCCAGCGAGGGCCGCAGCAAAGGCAGGTGAACCCGGCGCAGGGTGGCCAGCGGCCCCTCGCCGAGTGCGGCCGAAGCAGCGTCAAGCGAGGGCGGGATCCGGCTCATGCCAGCCTCCAGGCTGCCGATGGCCACCGCCAGAAAGCGCAGGGTACAGGCCAGCACCAGCACCCAGACCGTGCCCATCAACACCAGCCGGGCACTGCCGCCCAGGCTGACCAGCAGGTCCGAGATCAGGCGGTCCAGCCCACCCAGCGGCAACAACAGGCCGATGGCCATGACGGTGCCGGGGATGGCATAACCCAGGCTGGCAGCACGACTGGCACCGCCGGCCAGCGGCTGGGCCCGGCTGCCGGCATGCCGGCGCACCGCCCAGCTGACCACCACGGCCAGCAGCAAGGCTGCCAGCGTGGTCAGCGCGGCAATCAGCACGGTGTTGCCCAGCGCCTTCAACAGCTGGGTGGAGGCACCGGCAGAGCGCAGCCGCTGCAGCGCCTCCCACAACAGGTAGCCGGCCGGGGTGGCAAAGCCGGCCAGCACCGGCAGGCTGCCCAGCAGCAACGCCAGCCATCCGCGTACGCCGTGCAGGCGCTGTGGCTGCATCGGCCGCGGCCGCAGGGTGGTGGCGTAACGCTGGCGGCGGCGGGCAAAACGTTCCACCGCGACCAGGGCCAGCACGATGACCAGCATCGACAGCGCGATCTGCGCCGCCCCGGCCAGGTCCGAGCGGGTCACCCAGGTGGTGTAGACGGCCACGGTCAGGGTCTGCACACCGAGGAATTCGGACGCGCCGATGTCGTTGAGGGTTTCCAGCAGCACCAGCACCACGCCCACCGCGATGGCCGGCCGCGCCAGTGGCAGTGCCACCCGCCAGAACACCGCCACTGGCCCGGCGCCGAGGCTGCGCCCGGCTTCCAGCAGGCTGGCGGCCTGGGTCAGGAACAGCGCGCGGGTGGTCAGATACACATACGGGTAGAGCACCAGTGACAGCAGCACGATGCAGCCGGCCAGGTGGCGGATGTCGGGCAGGCGCCAGTCGCGCGGGCTGTCATGGCCGAGCAGCCAGCGCAGACTGCCCTGCACCGGGCCCAGCGGGTGCAGCAGGTCCAGGTAGGCGTAGGCAACGATGTAGGTGGGTACGGCCAGTGGCAGCAGCAGCGCCCATGACAGCATCCGTCGCCCCGGGAAGGTATAGGCCGTGACCAGCCAGGCACAGCCGGTGCCGACCACCGCCACCAGCAGCCCGACCCCGGCCAGCAGCACCAGCGTGTTGCCGGCGGCCTGCGGCAGCACCGTGGCCAGCAGATGCTGCCACAGCCCGCTGCGCACCTGTGCCCCCGCCCACGCCAGGGCCAGCACCGGGGCCAGGGCCACGGCGGCAATCATCAGGGCGGCCAGAAGCCAACGGGTACGCGAAGCAGGCATGTACATCCACCGGTGGCGACGCTGCCCGTGCCGGGCAGCGCCGTTGTTGCAGCAGGAACTCAGTTGTCGAAACCGACCTTGTCCACCAGCTCGCTGGCCAGCTTGCGGTTGGCCACCACCTCGGCCAGCGGCAGCGGGTCGATGGTCATCGCACCGAAGCTTTCCACCACCGGATCCAGGGCCACCCCGGGCTTGACCGGGTACTCGTAGTTGGCCTTGGCATACAGGCTCTGGGCATCGTCGCCAACCAGGTATTCAAGCAATTTGACCGCATTTTCGCGGTTGGGCGCGTACCTGGCCACGGCAGCGCCGGAGATGTTGACGTGGGTACCGCCGTTGTCACCGGCAAACACCGGGCGCACCACCTGGATCGCATCGCCCCAGGCGCGCTGCTCGCTGCCCTCCTCCGCATTCTTCATCCGGCCCACGTAGTAGGCATTGGCAATGCCGATGTCGCAGATGCCGGCGAGGATGTCGCGGGCCACGTCGCGATCGCCGCCAGCGGCCTTGCGCGCCAGGTTGCCCTTGACCGCGGCCAGCCAGCTCTCCGTGGCCGGCGCGCCGTTGTGGGCGATCATCGCCGCGAACAGGCTGGTGTTGTAGGGGTGCTGGCCGGAACGGATGCAGACCCGGCCCTTCCATTTCGGATCGGCCAGATCTTCGTAGGTGAAGCCGGTCAGGTCCAGGTCCTTGTCGGCATACACCACACGGTCGCGCAGCGACAGGGCGAACCAGTGGTCATCGGCGCTGCGCAGGTGGGCCGGGATGGCCGCCTTGAGCACGGCCGAGTCGATGGGCTGGGTGTGCCCGGCCTCGACCACGTCGAGCAGGCGGCCGGTGTCCACGGTCATCAGTACATCGGCAGGCGAACGCTCGCCTTCGGCGGCCAGTCGCTCGGTCAGGCCATCACGCAGCATCACTGTGTTCACCGCAATGCCGGTTTGCGCAGTGAAGGCATCCAGCAGCGGCTGCACCAGGCCCGGCTCGCGCGTGGTGTACAGGTTCACCTCGCCTGCCTTGCCCGCCCCGCTGGCCGGTGCCGTGGCGTTGCCGGCCGGTGACGGGTTGCCGCAGGCAGCCAGGGCAAGGGCGGTGGTGATGGCAGCCATCAGGCCGGCGGCGCGCTTCGGATGCAGCATGGGTATCTCCAGAAGTGGTCGTCGGCCCGGCCGGAGTGGCCGGACCTGCAGATGAGAACTTATATCATTTCCAAGCCGTCCAACCCGACCCAATCAGGCCTCTGGCACATCCTGAGGGCCGGGAAACAACAGCATCGCATCGCCATAACTGAAGAAACGATAGCGCTGCGCTATCGCGTGGGCGTAGGCGGCAAACACCCGGCTGCGTCCGGCAAACGCGCTGATCATCATCAGCAGGGTGCTTTCGGGCAGGTGGAAGTTGGTCACCATGGCATCGACACTGGTGATGCGGTAGCCGGGGGTGATGAAGATCCGCGTCTCCCCCTGCCAGGCAGCCAGCACGCCATCGGTGGTGGCACTTTCCAGCGCGCGCACCACCGTGGTACCCACGCCAATGACCCGGCCGCCGGCCGCACGGGTGGCCTGCACCTGTTCCACCAGGGCCTGGCTGACCCAGACCCGCTCGCTGTGCATCCGGTGTTCGGCCAGGTCATCCACGCGCACCGGCTGGAAGGTGCCGGCACCCACATGCAGGGTGACATGGCCCAACTGCACGCCACGCTCGCGCAGCCGGGCCAGCAAGGGTTCGTCAAAATGCAGGCCGGCTGTTGGTGCGGCGACCGCACCGGCCTGTTTGGCGAACACGGTCTGGTAGCGCTGCTTGTCGGCATTTTCCACATCGCGGGTGATGTAGGGCGGCAACGGCAGGCGGCCTGCCTGCTCCAGCCAGTCCTGCAGTTCGCCGGGTACATGCAGGCGCAGCAGGTAGAACTCGCCATCGCGGCCCAGCACTTCGGCCTGGCCACCGGCATCCAGATCGATCAGGCTGCCGGCCTTGGGCGACTTGCTCACCCCTACCTGGGCACGCACATCGTGGCCGCCGAGCAGGCGTTCGATCAGGATCTCGACCCGGCCGCCGGTGGCCTTGGCACCGAACAGGCGCGCCGGGATCACCCGGGTGTCGTTGAACACCAGCAGGTCACCGGGCTGCAGCAGCTGGTCCAGGTCACGCACGTGCCGGTCGCTGAAGGCTTCCGGCGCCGGCGGCACGATCAGCAGACGGCTGGACGAACGTTCGGCCAGCGGCGCCTGGGCGATCAGTTCGGCAGGCAGGTGGTAATCGAAATCGGACTTCTTCAACGCCGGCAACTCTGGACTGGGGGGCCGACAGTTTACGCCCCGTGGCCGGCGCTGCCCTCAGCGCTCGAATTTGGTGCCCAGGATCACCGCGGTGGTGGTGCGCTCGACCCCGTCTATGGCGCCGATGGCGTCGGTCAGTTCGTCCATCGCCGCCACCCCGTCCACCGCTGCCATCGCCACCAGGTCATGCACCCCGCTGACCGAGTGCAGGCTGTGCACGGCGGCAATGGCCTGCAGCGCGCGCACCACCGCCGGCATCTTCTTGGGCAGCACGGTGATGGAGATGTGGGCCCGCACCTGCCCGCGCTCGTACTCCTGGCCCAGGCGCACGGTGAAACCGGCGATCACCCCGGACTGCTGCAGGCGTTCGATCCGGCTCTGCACCGTGGTCCGCGACACCCCCAGCTGGCGTGCCAACGCGGCGGTGGAAGCACGCCCATCCCCGCGCAGCAGAGCCAGCAATTGGGCATCGCCGCTTGAAATCGTCATAGTGCTCAATCCATCACGTCATTTCGCCGAAATAGTGCGTTAACTTGATCAGAAACGCACTGCCATTTGTAGTGTATTAACAGGTAAAACTATAACCAGACAAAATCAGCACGGATTCAGCATGTCCCTTCTCGCCCCCCTCGCCCCGCTCCGCGCCCACCCCGGCAACCGTCTGACCCAGGGCCTGAGCGATGCCCAGATCGAGCAACTGGCCGCCGGCCACCCGGACCTGCGCGGCGCCATTGACGCCGCCGCAGCCGAATATGCCCGCATCAAGGACACCGCTGGCTCCCTGCTGGACCTGGATGAAAGCGCGCAGATCGCCGCCATGCAGGACGGTTTCGTCAACTTCTACGCCGATGATGCGGTAGTGCCGTACATCGCCCTGGCCGCCTGCGGCCCGTGGGTGGTCTCGCTCAAGGGCGCGGTGCTGTACGACGCCGGCGGCTACGGCATGCTCGGCTTCGGCCACACCCCGGCCGACATCCTGGCCGTGGCCGGCAAGCCGCAGGTGATGGCCAACATCATGACCCCGTCCCTGTCCCAGGGCCGTTTCATTGCCGCCCTGCGCAAGGAAATCGGCCACAGCCGTGGCGGCAGCCCGTTCTCGCACTTCATGTGCCTGAACTCCGGTTCCGAAGCGGTTGGCCTGGCCGCGCGCATTGCCGACATCAACGCCAAGCTGATGACCGACCCGGGTGCCCGCCATGCCGGCGCCACGATCAAGCGCGTGGTGATCAAGGGCAGCTTCCACGGCCGCACCGACCGCCCGGCGCTGTATTCGGACTCCACCCGCAAGGCCTACGACGCGCATCTGGCAAGCTACCGTGGCGAGAACAGCGTGATTGCGATCGAGCCGTACGACCAGGCCGCGCTGCGCCAGGTGTTTGCCGATGCCCAGGCCAACCACTGGTTCATCGAGGCGGTGTTCCTGGAGCCGGTGATGGGCGAAGGCGACCCGGGCCGCGCGGTTCCGGCTGATTTCTACAAGCTGGCCCGCGAACTGACCCGCGAACATGGCAGCCTGCTGCTGATCGACTCGATCCAGGCCGCCCTGCGCGTGCACGGCACCCTGTCCTTTGTCGACTACCCGGGCCACCAGGGCCTGGAAGCACCGGACATGGAAACCTACTCCAAGGCACTCAACGGTGCCCAGTTCCCGCTGTCGGTGCTGGCCGTGACCGAACATGCCGCCGGCCTGTACCGCAAGGGCGTGTACGGCAACACCATGACCACCAACCCGCGTGCGCTGGATGTGGCCTGCGCCACCCTTGCCCGTCTGGATGAAGGCGTACGCCAGAACATCCGCCTGCGCGGCGACCAGGCCGTGGCCAAGCTGGAAGCCCTGAAGGACAAGCTGGGCGGTGCGATCACCAAGGTCCAGGGCACCGGTCTGCTGTTCTCCTGCGAGCTGGCCCCGCAATACAAGTGCTACGGCGCCGGTTCCATCGAGGAGTGGCTGCGCATGCACGGGGTCAACGTGATCCACGGCGGCGAGAACTCGCTGCGCTTCACCCCGCACTTCGGCATCGACGAAGCCGAGCTGGACCTGTTGGTGGAGATGGTCGGCCGCGCCCTGGTCGAAGGCCCGCGTCGCGCCTGATACGAGCCATACCGCAGTATTGAAGGACCCGCCGCGAGGCGGGTTCTTTTTGCCTTGGGCAGCGCGGGCCACATCGCCCCCCTGCCCGGAGAGCCCCCAGGACGTGATGCCTGCGTCTGTGTGCCGCCATCATCGTCGGCCTGCTGCTGGGCAGCCTTGTCAACGGAGGCATCATCGCCCTGGGCAGCTGGCTGCTGCGGGGTGTACCTGCAGGACATGGCCGGGTTGCAGGCCGTCCTCCCCACCCTGCACCCCTGCAACTGCTGCCAGCGTAGCTGGCCCATAGCGGCGGCACCGCCCTGGTTCGAGCTGGCCGACCTGGTGCTGGCCTACTTGCCGACGCCCTGACTGGGCTACTGGCTGGGCCGATGCAGGCGACGACCAGACTGCGCCGGGCCAACCTGCAGGCACTTGCACCTGCCCATGGCTTGCACGCCTGCGCAGGCAAGGCAGAAACGACAACAGCCGCCCTGGGGCGGCTGTTGAAAGATCGTCACCGGCAAGGGGGGCAATCAGATGTCGATGTCATCCAGGCGGAAGACAACATCGGCCTCGCGCACGTTGATGTTCATGCGGGTGTAGGAATCGCCATCGCTGTCCACCGCACGCACGTCAAAGCGCGGCGACTTGTAGCCGGTCAGGGTGATGCGCTTGGTGCGGCCGTTTTCCAGCACTTCGCTTTCGCCCAGCAGGTCTTCTTCCCAGTCCGAGGCCGAGGCCGGGCTGACATAAAGGTGCCAGATCGGGAAGCCGGTGTTGTTGGTCACATCAACATACATCTGCTGGGCAAATGCCAGCGGGCTGGCCACTGCCAGGGCTGCTACCAGGGCCAGACGCCCCATCCACTTACTTACCATGTGTTATCCCCTGTGAGAAATGTCCAGCCTGGGAAGTGGTCATGCCTGTCAGCCTGCCCGTCCCTGGCCAGTCGCCCGAAACCGTCGGTGCAGCGTGCGCAGCATTTTACAGGCCGGCGTGAAAAAAGCAGCACACTTCGCCCCCGCCGGCCCGGCCCCGGGTACAAAGCAGCTGGCTGTATCAACGGTAGCAGCAGGGCTTTCTCAAGCCCTGCCATGCCCCCCGGCAGCAACCCGCCTGGCGCCTCGGATGAGGCTTTTGCCGTCGGTGACCAGGCCGCTGGCCGCAGGCAGCCTGGCCAGCGCACACCCCCGGCGTCCGTGACAGGGATGCAGGCCCGTGGGCGACCGCTGCGGCGAAGGTGATCGAGCGATGCCTGACCGCAGCAGACAGCCTCCCCTCCCCCCAAACGGAGGGCTGCCGGGCGTGCGAGCCACTGCCTGATCCGGGCCCTGCGAGCGGCATCGGATGCGCCGGCTGTCCTCTCTAACAGCTCGACGAGATCGAGCAGGACGCGCTGCAAGAGCACGATGGCAATAGCCTGGAGCACGCCGACCGCCAGCACGACTGCGCCATGGCCACAAGCCGGCAACGCCGCATGCTACTGCCCCGGGCCCGCATTGCCGGCAGCGATGGCCTGCATCAGCAGTGCCCGCGCACTGGCTGCATTGCCCCACCCTTCCAGCTGTACCGGGTTGCCACCAGGCTGGGCTGCCTTGTAGCCGGCGAAGAAGCCGGCGATGCGGGAACGCAGGCTGGCCGGCAGCTGGTCCAGCTCGTGGATGTCGCGGTAATCGGCATCCACACCTTGCACCGGTACGCCGATCAACTTCTGGTCGCCTTGCCCGCCATCGCGCATGTGCAATACGCCGATCGGGCGGAAGGCAATATGCACGCCCGGCGGCAATGGCTGGCGGGTGATCACCAGGGCATCGAGCGGGTCACCATCGCCGGCCACGGTACCCGGCAGTCCACCGTAATTGGCCGGGTAAACCTCGGCCCCGGGCAGGAAACGGTCAACGAATACCCGGCCGGCCGTGTCCACTTCGTACTTGATGGCGCTGCCGGCGGGAATCTCCACCCGCAACCAGGCCTGGGCCGGTGCATCGATTGGCTGGCCGGCGCCGTGCTGCGCCGGGGTGGCAGCTGCCACCCCGGCCATCAACATGCCCACCACAAGCAGACTGCCCTTCATTCCCAGCACCGGTCCGCACGGCCCTTGGCAGTGGCCGCACGGTGATCGCAATCACGTGGCGCCATGCGCCCCTCGGTCAACTCCACCCAGGTCTTGTTGCCTGCGCTGTCGCGCTCGATACGGAAGGCGTCATACAGGGCACCACTGGCGGTGAAGGATTGATAACCCAATCCACTGGGGGTCAGACGCAACACCTGGTAGAACTGGGTGTCCTCCCCCACCGGCGCCATCGTCGCCCTGGCCTGCGCGGACAGGCGGTACTGCTTGGGGCCGGCCACCGAGGAAATCAGCATCGGGCTGCCAGCGCCATCCAGCGTGCGCCGGCCATAGGCATGGTCGTGCCCCTGCAGCACCAGGTCCACCTTGTGCTTTTCCAGCACCGGGCCGATGTGCTCGATCAACGCGGCATTGTCGCGCCCGGCGCGCAAGGCATACAGCGGCTGGTGCACCACCACGATGCTCCACGGCCGCGCATTGCCGGCCAGTACGCCATCCAGCCAGCGGGCCTGCGCCTGTGCGGTGCCCAGCTCCAGCGCCGAGGTGCCATCAAGCACCGCCACGCGAACCCCCTGGTGGTCAAACCAGTAGCTGCTGTGCGGCACGCTGGCATCGCCATTGCCCGGCAGGGCGAAGGCCAGTGGCCAGTGGGCACCGAGCACGCTCACCTCCTGCGGCGTGTCCTCGTGCAGCTCGGCATATTCGTGGTTGCCGGCCGCCGGGGCGGTCATCACGTCCTGCAGCAACCAGCTCGCCGCCTGGTGCCATTCGCCCCACTCGATATCGTCCTGGCCGTCACCGCCACTGACCAGGTCACCGGCAAAGATCGCCAGACGTGCATCCGGCGCGCTGCGCCAGGCCTGGCGGACCACCCGGCTGACATGGCTGAGGTTCTTGTTCTGGGTATCACCGAAATACAGCAGGGTCAGCGCTGCCTGCTGTCCGCCAGCGGTGCTGATCCGGTTCCAGCTGCTCCAGCGGCCGTTGCCCTGCACGCGGTACAGGTAGGTGGTATCGGGCAGCAGGCCATCCACATGCGCATGATGGAAATGCGCGGTGCCGGTTTCACTGTCCAGCGCCCGGGTGGTGGCGGTGATCGTACGCGCAGCAGCAAAGGCCGGGCTGTCACCGACCGGTGCCAGTTCCAGCTGTGGTGCGTCCACGCTGGCATCGGTACGCCAGGACACCGCAAAGCCGGTGGCCGCATCGGCCGCCGGGCTGACCACGATGCGGTCAGGCGCCGGGCCAGGCAGGTAATGCAGCTGGCCCATCGGCACCTGGGTGTTGGCTTCGTGGGCAATCGGCCCGGTGGCAACAGCAACGGGAATGGCCAGGGCCGCCCCCATCGCCAGCAGCGCCACTGTCAGCGGCTTGCGTGCCAGTCCGATCATGGCGTGCACTCCGGCAGCTTCAGTGCCGCAGCAATGTCATTCCAGTCAAAGGCGACCACGCCCTGATCATCATGCACCGCGTACAGCGCCCCGCTGGGGAAGCGGGCACTGGCGTTCTGGTCATTCCAGATGCCGTCGGTGTTGGCCACATGGTCACCATCAAATGCACCGACATGGGCCAGGGTCTTGCGGTCAAACAGGTGGAACACACTGCGCTGCTTGCCCTGCTCGGTGGTGATCCACCAACCGCCATCGCCACAGGTGCGCAGCATGATGCCCTCGGCCTGTGCGGCCAGCTTTTCGCCGCCGAAGACCTGTCCGGTGAACTGGCCCTCCAGGGTGTAGACCTTGAACTCGTTGGCGTAAGTCTCGTCCTCTTCGGCGATCAGCAGACGATCATTGGCCACATCGCCCCACAGCGATTCGACCACCCGCAGCGCGCCCTTTTCGCTGGTGTCACCGATGCTGGCCACCAGCCTGGCGCTGGCCTTGCCATCGGCCACGGTCATGGCATAACGGCGCACACGCTGGTTCAGCTCGGCCAGTGGCGGCAGGATGTCATTGCCCTGTGCGTCTTCGCCGTTGTCCCAGGAGTCGGTGACATACAGGTCATAGCTGCTCTCACCGGTGCGGGTAATCCACAGGCCATACGGCTTGCGCAGCTCGTCCTGGCCAAAGGCACCGATCGGGGTAAAGTCCGGCAGGCTGAGCACCTGCACCCGGCGGTTGTCGCGCTCCACCACCAGCAACAAGTCATCAATGACCGAGATGCCGTTGGGGCGGTCAAACTGGCCCAGCGCGGTGCCGGCGGTGCCGACATCACGCAACTTCGCCCCGGTCTGGCCGTCATAGACGACCAGCTTGTCGGTGGCCTTGGCGGTGGCAATCACCCATACCACACCATCAGCGGCGACCCAGCTGGCCGGCGAGTCGATGTTGTCTTCCGGGGTCATCGGGGTCAGGAAGGCTTCGGCCACCCGCACCACATTGCGGGTATCGCCGGCGGCGATCTGGGCCTGCGGCTCGGCAGCAACCGGGGCAGTGGCATCACCGGCACAGCCGGCCAGCCACACCAGGCTGGCCGCCGCCAGCACATTGCGGGTCAGGGCGTGCATCACAGGGCCACCTTCACGCCAACGGCGTAGGTACGGCCATATTCCTCCAGTTGCAGCACCCGCAAGGCGTTGCCTTGATACAGCTCCAGCGGCTCGTCAAGCAGGTTGGACGCTTCCAGGTACAGGCTGACGTTCTTGCCCAGCTTGACGTCGAAACTGAAGTCCAGCTGGGTATGCGCGGCGACATAGACGTCGTAATCGCGGCTGTCACCAATGCTGTCCAGGTACTCCGAGCGATACACGGCGGCCAGGCGGGTACTGACCGGGCCGTACTCGTAGCCGACATGCCCGCTGTAGACCTGCCGGGAGGCACGCGGCAGCATGAAATCCTCGCCGGCACGGTCGGCAATCCCGGCATCGAACCCGGTATCCAGCCAGGTGGCGCTGGCACCGACCAGCAGGCCCGACCAGGCCCCTGGCAGCAGGCTCAGCTGCTGCTGCCAGTTGAACTCGGCACCGAACACGGTGGCTTTGTCGCCGTTGATCGAGGTGGTGACCTCAAAGCCCGGATAGAGTGGATTCTCATCGCTGATCGTTTCCACGATGTAACCGTCGATGGACTTGTTGAACACACCCAGCGAGAGCAGGCCGGTTTCGCCGATGTAGCGCTCGAAGCTCAGGTCGATGTTGGTCGATTCGTAGGGGTCCAGCGCCGGGTTGCCGATCCGCACTTTGCCGTCATCACGGTTCATCGCCAGACGCGGCGAGATATCGCCAAATCCCGGACGGGCCACGGTCTTGTTGGCCGCGCCGCGCAGCACCCAGCCACTGTCAGTGTCGTAACGGGCATGCAGGCCCGGCAGCACATTGGTGTAGCTGGAGGAAGCATCACGGCCGCTGATGGTGGCCACACCGTCTTCGTCGATATCCACGCTGTAGCCGTCGGCAGCGTAGCGGGTGCTCTCAACCCGCACACCACCGATCAGGCGCAGCCTGCCGATGTCCCAGGTGCCCATCGCATAGG
>JBJEWP010000068.1:0-1660 GCA_051885115.1 Stenotrophomonas sp.
CCGTCGCTGGCCAAGCTGGCTGCCGGCGAGGCGCAGATGCTCACTGTCAGCCACAAGGTGTTCCCCACCGGCGGTGCGGCCCATGCCGCGCAGGACATGCTGATGGAGCTGCGCAGCGCCCATGGCCTGACCCTGGACAACGTGGCAAGCATCGAGCTGCTGGCCCCGCCGCTGGTGCACCGCCTGGTGGGCCGCCCGTATGCGGCCGACATGCAGACCAGCTATGCGCGTCTGTGCCTGCCGTTCCTGCTTGGCACCGTGCTGCTGGACGGCAAGGTCGGCCTGTCGGCCTATGCGCCGGATAAGCTGGCCGATCCGCGTCTGGCCGCCTTTGCCCCGGCAGTGCAGCTGCTGCCCAATGATTGCAGCGATCCCAACGCGCTGGTGCCGCAGTCCCTGCGCGTGACCCTGCGCGATGGCCGGGTCCTGCACAACCACCGTGATGCGGCGATCGGTTCGCCACAGCGCCCGCTTTCCCGTGACCAGCAGCTGGAGAAGTTCCACCACTGCCTGGACCACGCCGCGCGTGAGTTCGACGCGCAACACCGTTCCACCCTCATCTCCCACATTGACCACCTGGAGGACATCGCCGATGTCCGAACGCTGGTCGACCTGCTGATCGTCGAGGCACCATGAGCTACGCCACGTATTTCGAGTCGTTCGATGTCAAGGAGCTGCTCAAGCAGTTCCCGCTGGACCAGGCTTTCACCGACAAGTTCAAGGCCATCAGCCGCGAGCAGCTGCGCGCCGAGCAGAACGAAAAGTTCCTGCGCTGCGTCGCCCGTGCCTGGCAGATTCCGTTCTACCAGCGCCTGTGGGGCAATGCCGGGATCAAGCCGGAAGACATCCAGAGCCTGGACGACATCACCAAGCTGCCGGTGTTCGGCAAGCACGAGATCATGGCCTCGGTGGAAGCGTATCCGCCGCTGGGCGATTTCCACGGTTGGCAGGACGGCACCGAAGCCGGCAGCAAGCCGCTGGTGTTCCACACCACCTCCGGCACCACCGGCCGCCCGCAGCCGCTGGTGTTCTCGCCGCATTCGCGCGAAGTGCAGAGCCTGCTGCTGGCCCGCCTGTACCGCTGGCAGGGCATGCAGCCGGGTGATGTGGTCCATTCGGTGTACGGCCACGGCATGATCAACGGCGGCCACTACGTGCGCGAGGCGGTCACCCACTACACCCAGGCCCTGTTCTGCTCGGCCGGCACCGGCATCGAGATGCGCTCGGCGCAGCAGGTGCAGTTGATGAAGAACATGGGCACCAATGTGATCGTGGGCTTTGCCGACTACATCAAGAAGCTGGCCGACGTGGCCCGCGAGCAGGGTCTGGAGCCGGGCAAGGACATTCCGGTGCGCATGATCTGCGGCCACCTGGGCCGTGAGTCGCGCGAGTCGCTGTCGGCGGCCTGGGGCGGGGTGGAGCTGTATGACTGGTACGGCGTGGGTGACACCGGCGCGATTGCCGGCCAGGGCCCGGATCAGGATGGCCTGTACCTGATGGAAGACGCCCAGTACGTGGAAATCCTCGGCGTGGACGACGGCCAGATCGTGGCCGACGGCGATGTCGGCGACATGGTGGTGACCTGCCTGTACAAGGACGACATCTACCCGATCATCCGCTTCAACACCCATGACGTGACCCGCGTGCTGACCACGCCGTC
>JBJEWP010000069.1:0-12901 GCA_051885115.1 Stenotrophomonas sp.
GCGCTGCCAAGGTCCTTGGCGCCACTGGTCAGACGCTTGGTGCCGAACACCAGCAACACCACTGCCAGCACGATCAACCAATGCCAGATACTGAAACCACCGATCATGACGACCACCATCGCTATTACATAGGGTTAATCAAGCATACCCCAGGGCAATTACAAGATCGCCATGACCTGTGGCCCAGGTGTCAGTCCAGGGTTTCGGTGCGGATCTCGCCTTCGCTGACCGGCTGGAAGCCCTGCTGCGCCGGCTCCACCGCCGGGCTGGCATTGAGCGGTGCGGTCACTGCCCCTTGCTGGGCCGGCGGCGCGGTGACCACCACCGGCTCGGTACGCGCGGCCGGGGCGGCGCTCGGGGTGCCGCTGCGGTTGCCGTTGGCGGTGTAGCTGGCTTCTTCCAGACGGTCACGGAAGTTGACCACGTCCTGCGACGGGGCTTCGGCGATGCGGCCTTCGATGATCATCCGCGGCGTGGTACCCGGGCCGTAGGCTTCCAGGTTGGCGGCATCGTCGATCTGCAGCACGGCGCCATCAAGCGCGACCCCGGCAAACAGACCACGGGCACGCGACCACGACCAGATCTCGGCCTTGAGCTGGCCATCGGTGGCGGCGGCGGCACTGCGCCCGACCGGGCCGGCAGCCACGCCGGCATCAGCGCCGAGGGTGAACTTGCCGTTGACGATATTGTCCAGCGAGCGATCGTTGCGGAACACCAGGATCACATCGGAAGACTGCACCCCGGCCTGGAAGCCGATGCTGCCGCCGGTGAGCTTGATGAACACCGGGTTGGACCAGCTGCCGTCCGGGGTCTTGACCGACATCAGGCCGTGGCCACGGCGGCCGCCAATGACCAGACCGGCCTTGATCGTGTCGGGAATGACCACCACCGCACGCGCTTCATCGAGCAGCTTGTCGGGGATGGCCTGCTCGGGAATGTTCTGGATCTCGGCCAGCACGCGGATGGCATTGCGCGAACGCTGGTCTTCCTGCGGGCCGGCAAAGGCCGGGGCAGTGGCCGCCAGCGCAGCGGTGAGCAGGAGCAGTCGGGGCAGGCGGGACATGGACGATCTCCAAAAAGACTGGCAGCAAGATAAAGCAAGATGCCGCAATTGGCTGGCGCTGGATGAATCGGCTCCAACCCGCTGCCTGCTGCGGCTATCGCCACGATAGCCGACATGGGTTCGATTCGGCGGCAGCGCGATGTCAGAATGCGCGCATGCAGACCGCCGCCGATACCACCGTCATCCTCGTCAACCTGGGCACTCCCGAGGCACCAACCGCCCCGGCCGTGCGCCGCTACCTGGCGCAGTTCCTCAGCGACCGCCGGGTGGTGTCGATCCCGCCACTGCTGTGGCAGCCACTGCTGCGCGGGATCATCCTGCCGCTGCGCTCGCGCAAGTCGGCCGAGAAATACGCCCAGGTCTGGCTGCCGCAAGGCTCGCCGCTGGCGGTCTACACCGCCGGCCTGGCACGTGCCCTGCAGCAGGACCTGCCCGGCCTGCGTGTGGTCCATGCCATGCGCTATGGACAGCCGGCACTGGACAAGGTGATGGACCAGGCGGTGGCCGACGGTTCCCGGCGTATCGTGGTGCTGCCGCTGTATCCGCAGTACTCCACCACCACCACCGCCTCGGTGCTGGACGTGGTGGCCCAGTGGCGCCTGCGCAACCAGCTCACCGAGGTGGTCACGGTCAACGACTACCCGGTGCAGGGCGAATGGGTGGACGCGGTGGCCACATCGATCCGTGATTACTGGCAGGCCCACGGCCAGCCGGAAAAACTGGTGTTCTCCTTCCATGGCATTCCGCAGCGGGTGGCCGACAACGGCGACCCCTACCCGCAGCAGTGCCAGGCCAGTGCGCAGGCCATTGCCACCGCTCTGGGCCTGGCGGACGGGCAATGGGCGATGGGCTACCAGTCGCGCTTCGGCCGCGAACGGTGGCTGCAGCCTTACGCCGAGCCGATGCTGTGGGAGATGGCCGAAGCGGGGGTCAAACGCATCGACGTGGCCTGCCCGGGCTTTGCCACCGACTGCCTGGAAACCCTGGAAGAAGTGGCCATGGGTTTCACCGAAACCCTGGCCGAACGCGGCGCTGCCATGCGTTACATCCCCTGCCTGAATGATTCCCCCGCCCATGCCCGGGCGCTGGCGGCGGTGGTGCGCCAGGCCATCGGCTGAGGCCTCAAACCGTATGCCGGGCGGCCCGCAACTGTGGCCAGCGCCGGTGTGCGGCGGTGGCCAGCAGGGCCATCAGGCTGTTCTTGAGAACATCGCCGGGCCAGAAGCGCAGGTCGATCAGCAGCGCCTGGGCCAGGCTGATGTCCAGCGCGCGCATCAGCCCGGCCACGCCCAGTGGATGCACCAGGGCCACGCTGCTGCCCAGGCCACAGGCAAACAACAACAACGGCCGGGCCGCCGTGCCAACTGCCATCGTGCGCCAGACCAGCGCGCCGCACAGCGCGGCCACCAGCGGAAAGGACAACAGGTAGCCGCCACTGGGCCCGGCAAAACTGGCCCAGCCACTGCCGCCGGCGGAAAACACCGGCAGGCCCAGCCCGCCCAGCAGCAGGTAGGCCAGCACCACCAGCCCACCGCGCCATGGCCCGAGCACCGCGCCGGCCAGGATCACCGCCAGCGACTGCAGGGTGATCGGCACTGGACCGACGGCAAACGCGGGCAAGCGGGCGCACAGGCAGATCAACAGCAGGCAGCACAGGGCGGGCAGCAAGGCGGCGTGGCGGGACACGGCAGGTCCGGGCAGCAAAGGGGCGCCCACACTGCCTGCCACACAGTCCGGCGGCAAGCCCGGCTTGATGCGGATCATTGCTGCCAGCCTCCCTGCTGCCTACGGTAGTGGCCTGTCGCTGTCCGCCGGTACCGTGCATGCCTGCCCTCCCCACTGCCGCCCCCTTCGCCCTGTCCTTGCCCAGCGGCCGGCTGTGCGGCCTGCGCTGGGGCCGTCCCGGGGCCCGCCCGGTGCTGGCCCTGCATGGCTGGCTGGACAACGCCGCCAGCTTCACTCCACTGGCCCTGGCTCTGCTGGAGCAGTGTGACATCGACCTGCTGGCCATCGACCTGGCCGGCCATGGCCACAGTGACTGGCTGCCCGGTGGTTACAGCCAGCCGGCCCAGGCCGCACAGCTGCTGGGCCTGCTCGATACGTTGGGATGGCAGCAGGTGGAACTGATCGGCCACTCGATGGGGGCCAGCATTGCCGGCCTGCTCGCCGCCGCCCTGCCCGAGCGGGTCACCCGGCTGGTCTGCATTGATGCGCTGGGCCCCCTGAGCGCCCCGCCGGAACAGAGCGTGACCCGCCTGCGTGAATACCTGCTGGGACAGCAACCGGGGCAGCAGCGGCAGCCACGGCCATTGCCCGACCCGGAACATGCGCTGCGCCTGCGCATGCAGGCCAATGCCCTGTCGCGCCGCAATGCCGGCCTGCTGGTCGAGCGCGGCCTGCGCCAGGACGGCCACCAGTGGCGCTGGCGTACCGACCCGCTGCTGACCCATGCCAGTGCGTTCTACCTGCACGAATCCCAGGTGCAGGCCCTGCTGGCGGCGATCCAGTGCCCGACCCTGCTGCTGCAGGCCGAGCCACCAGGACGCGTCATCGCCCCGCAACTGCAGCAACAGCGGCAGGCCTGCATCGGCGGCCTGCAGGCCATCGGCCTGGCCGGTGGCCACCACCTGCACATGGAAAATGCCGCCGCCTGCGCCGCCGCCATCATTGCTTTCATCAACAAAGATGAATGAGAGCAATGATGTCGATCACGCATTTGTTCACAAATTCATCGCCGCGCCGATAACACCGACAGCCCTTGTCTCCTCCCCTGCCGAGCATGCGGGCTTGGCCTGTCTGCATGTCCCATCGATCCAGCGGTTTCCCCCTGCACCTGCTTGCCGGCCTGGTCGTCCTGGCCAGCTGGCTGGGCTGGGTGGTGGCCGGCTTGCATGCCTTGGGCATCCACCCGGCAGTTGACCTGGCGGCCCTGGCCCAGCTGCGCGAACGTCTGCGCCTGGCCCTGCCGGCCGGCAGCAGGCAGCCATTGGCAGTGCTGCTGCAGCACTGTCCGTGCGCGACCGGCACCGACAGCCCGGCCTGGCAGCAACTGCAATCGGCGATGAAGACCCTCGGCGGCCTGGCCGTGACCCTGCCGGGTGGCGCCGACACCGCGATCGAACTGCTGGTGCTCGACGGTGACGGCAACCCGGTCCATGCCGGCCCGCTGCAACCCTCCCTGATGGCCTGCGGGCAGTCCAACGCCGATGTCAGCCGATCGCTGCCCGGCCTGCTCGATGCCAGCCAGCCCCCCTTGCACCTCCCCTCCCCCTGCCCCTGCTGACCCCATGAGTTCCCCAGACACCTCCCGCGGCGTTACCCCGAACTACCACAACCTGCTTTCACGCCAGGCCGACCGCATGTTCCTGCTGCTGGCCGCGGTGATGACTGCCGCCTCGCTGGGCATTGCGCTGTGGAACCAGTCCTGGCTGCCATTCCTGGCCATCAGCCTGCCATCGCTGGCGGTGGTGGCCCTGCAGGTCCGGCTCAACCCGGGCAACCTGCTCACCCGCAACACCGTCGCCCTGGTGCTGATGGCCCTGGTGGCGACGATGATCCAGCAGAGCAATGGCCTGGTGGAGATGCATTTCGGGGTGTTCGTGGTGCTGGCGCTGCTGCTGTATTACCGCGACTGGGTACCGGTGGTGGTGGCCGCCACGGCCATCAGCCTGCACCACCTGGCCTTTTGGTGGATGCAGAACAACGGCCTGCCGGTGCGGGCCTTCGCCCCGGGCAGCGGCCTGTCCATGGTGCTGCTGCATGCGGCCTGCGTGGCGGTGGAAACCGTGTTCGTCAGCCGCATGGCCATCGACCTGCGGCGCCAGACCGAACTGCTGGGCAGCGCGCCTGAACAGCTCAGCCAGCTCACCCGGGACATTGCCGCCAACCGCGATACCGGCTACAGCCGGCAGTGGCAGGTTGCCCCCGGCAGCCTGGCCGGTGGCCTGCTGCAGATGGAGCAACAGCTGCGCCAGCGCAGCGAGCGCGAACACCAGCTCAACCATGCCAATGCGCAGATCCGCGCCTGCCTGGATGCCTCGCACACCGGGATGATGATTGCCGATGACCAGCACATCATCCGTTACGCCAACCATGCGGTGATCGACATGCTGCGCCGGCAGCAGCAGACCCTGCGCCAGGCCTTCCCCGATTTCGATGCGGACAGCCTGATCGGCACCAGCATCCACCGCTTCCACCAGAACCCGCAGCGTATCGCGCAGATGCTCGACAGCCTGCACCGCTGCCACAACGGGCGCATCCAGATCGGCCCGGTGCATTTCAGCCAGGCCGTGACCCCGGTGTTCGACGAGCACCAGGCGCGTATCGGCTTTGCCGTGGAGTGGCATGACCGCACCGAGGAGATCGCCCTGGAGGGCTGCATTTCCACCATCGTGGAAAATGCCAGCCAGGGTGACTTCAGCCACCGCCTGCAGGTCCTGCCCGGGCAGGGTTTCACCCAGACCCTGAGCAGCAACATCAACCAGCTGCTGGACACCATGGGCGCGGTCACCACCGAAGTGCGCCAGATGCTGGCCGCGCTGGCCAGTGGTGACCTGCGCTTTCGCATGCACGGCCATTACGCCGGTGACCTGGAGGCGATGAAGGCCGACGCCAACCTCACCGCGCAACGCCTGAGCGAGATGGTGCTGGGCATTCGTGACAGCGCCAACAACATCGACCTGGCCGCGCAGGAAATTGCCAGCGGCAACGAGGACCTGTCCGCCCGTACCGAACAACAGGCCGCCAACCTGGAGGAAACTGCCGCCTCGATGGAGGAGCTGACCTCCACCGTGCGCCAGAACGCCGATGCCTCGCGCGATGCCAACCGCCTGGCCAACAGCGCGGCCGAGCTGGCCGCACGCGGCGGCGAGGTGATGCAGCAGGTGGTGGGCACGATGGAGCAGATCGAGCAGTCCTCGCGCCGGATCAGCGACATCATCGCGCTGATCGACGGCATTGCCTTCCAGACCAACATCCTGGCCTTGAACGCGGCAGTGGAAGCCGCCCGCGCCGGTGAGCATGGCCGCGGCTTTGCAGTGGTGGCCAGCGAGGTGCGCAGCCTGGCCCAGCGCAGTGCTACTGCTGCCCGGCAGATCAAGGGCCTGATCACCGACTCGGTTGGCCAGATCAGCCACGGCGTCGGCCTGGTCAACCATGCCGGCGGCACCATCGGCGAGGTGGTTGGCTCGGTGCGCGACGTGGCCGGGCTGGTCACCAGCATCTCGGCGGCCTCCAGCGAACAGAGCAGCGGCATCGAGCAGGTCAGCACCTCGGTGATGCACATGGATGCGGTGACCCAGCAAAACGCCGCCCTGGTGGAGGAGGCCACCGCCGCCGCCCGCACCCTGCAGCAGCAGGCACAGCAGCTGACCGCCGCGGTGGCGATGTTCCAGGTCAATGCCGACACCAGTGAACCCACGACCATGGCCAGCGCCTGAGCCTGCGCCCGGCGGCCCCCGCACGGGGCCGCTTTCATCTGAAAATCACAAATACAACAAAAACAACCACTTGCCTGACGAACGGTATCAAGTTGGCGGCCCCCGGGCCGATAGCTACAGGGCAGAGCGCACGCACCACCTGCTTGTCTGCCGGGCCACCTTGGGGAAGAAGGCGGCCCGGCCCCCCTCGTCCCAGCAGAGAGCACGCCGATGTCCATCGTCATCAACACCCGCCCTGGCAGCACCGCCAGTGACCTGCAGCAACGCCGGCAACAGCTGCCCATCCGCCTGCTCATCGGCCTGACCGTGGTGGCGATCGTGCTGGCCGTCGGCAACGGGCACTGGCCGGCACTGCTGTTCAGCCTGCCCGCAGTGGCCCTGTCGGCGGTGCTGCTGCAACGCCTCGGGGCGCAGCGCCGGCTGCTCGGTGCCAGCGACGGGCAGCTGCAGGCCCTGGTCGGCCTGGCCGAAAGCGGCGGCCCGCTGCCCGACAGCCTGCGTGAGCTGCAGCCGGCCCACGGCTCGCTGGCCCATGCCCTGCTGCGCCATGGCCGCCCGGCGGCTGACGCCGGCACCGGCGCGGGCAGCGAGCACGAGGAAAACCTGAAGATCCGCCAGGCGCTGGATGTGTCCACCACCGCGGTGATGATTGCCGACCGCGAGCATGTGATCCGTTACCTCAACAAATCCATGCGCGCCATGCTCAACAACCAGCGCGACGTGCTGCGCCAGCGCTGGCCCGACTTCGATGCCGACAAGCTCGAAGGCACCTCGATCCACCAGTTCCACACCAACCCGGACCGCATCCGCGGGCTGCTGCAGCAACTGCGTTCGATGCACCACGGCAAGGTCAGCATCGGCCATGTGCATTTCAGCCAGCTGATCACCCCGCTGCTCGACGACCAGGGCCAGACCGGGTTCATCGTCGAATGGACCGACCAGACCGAGGAACTGGCCATCCAGGGCCAGGTGGCCAGCATCATCGAGGCCGCCTCGCGCGGTGAGCTGGACCAGCGCATCACGGCCGACGGCGAGATTGCCTTCCTCAAGACCCTGGCCGGTGGCATCAACCACCTGCTGGATATCCTTTCCGGCACCCTGGGCGAGGTGCGGCAGATGTTCGCGGCGATGGCCGACGGCCAGCTCGGTGCGCGCATGCACGGCGACTACCACGGCGTGTTCGCGCAGATCCAGAGCGATGCCAACACGACTGCCGAGCGCCTGAGCGACATCGTGCTGCGCATCCAGAGCTCGAGCAACACGCTGGAAGAAGTGGCCGCGGAAATTGCCGCCGGCAACGAGGACCTGAGCCAACGCACCGAACAGCAGGCGGCCAACCTGGAGGAAACCGCTGCCTCGATGGAAGAGTTGACCGCTACCGTGCAGCGCAACGCCGACCATGCCGGCCAGGCCAATGCGCTGGCCATCGACGCGGCCGGGGTGGCCCGCCAGGGCGGTGAGCTGGTGCAGACGGTGGTGACCACCATGCACGGCATCGAGCAGTCCTCGCGGCGGATTGCCGACATCATCTCGGTGATCGACGGCATTGCCTTCCAGACCAACATCCTGGCCCTGAATGCGGCCGTGGAAGCGGCCCGCGCCGGCGACCAGGGCCGCGGCTTTGCGGTGGTGGCCGGCGAGGTACGCACCCTGGCCCAGCGCAGCGCCACCGCCGCCAAGGAGATCAAGGGCCTGATCGATGAATCGGTGCACCGCGTCGACGAAGGTGCGCGCGAGATCAACCAGGCCACCACCACCATGGCCCGGGTAGTCACCCAGGTCGAACAGGTCACCGACCTGATGGGGCAGATCGCCGCCGCCTCGCGCGAGCAGAGCGCCGGCATCGGCCAGGTCAGCCAGACCGTGACCCAGATGGACCAGACCACCCAGCGCAATGCCGCCCTGGTGGAGGAAGCCACCGCTTCGGCGCGGCTGATGCAGCAGCATGTGCGCGGCCTGCGCGAAGCGGTGGCGGTATTCGGGCAAGGGGACCGGCGCTGAACCAGCGCCTTGCGGCAGGGGCGGTGGCTTGCTGGCGCGTTGGGGGAGCCCGCGCTCAGGCCACCGCCAGCAGCTGGCGCAGACGGTATTTGAGCCGCCGGCCATGCTCGGCCAGCCAGTCACGCTGCTGCGGCCAGTCCGGCAGGCGGGCACTGACCTCGGCCCAGAACGCCGGTGAATGATTGGCCTGGAGCAGGTGACACAGCTCGTGCACCAGCACGTACTGCAGCGCCGCCGGCGGGGCCAGCACCAGGGACAGGTCCAGCGCCACCGTGGCATCCGGTGCCAGCGAACCCCAGCGCGAACTCATCTGCTTGAACACGAAGCGCCGCGGCGCACGCGGCAGGCCCGGCAGCCAGCGGGCAGTTTCCGGGCCGATCAGGCTGCGGGCCTGGGCCAGGTAGAAATCCCCCAGCGCGCGCGCCAGTGCCGCCTGCCCGGCCTGCGCGCTGTAATGGAACGCCAGGCTGCCGTCGTCGGCCAGCAGCACATGGGTATGCCGGGCCGGCAGCCAGTGCACCGCCCGCTCGCTGCCCAGCAAAGGCAGCCGGGTGGTCAGCCCGGCCTGCAGGGTGTCCTCGTGGCCATCCTCGCCCACACGCAGGGACGCCAGCTGGGCCAGCAGCCACACCCCATTGTCGCGCACGAAGGCCTCGGCGGCCGCCTGGCTGGCGCGCAGCGGCATGCTCAGGCGGGGCCCGCGCTCGTCCACCACCAGGCGCATGCGCCGGCAGCGGGCATCACGCAGGCGCTGGATCTGCAGCAGCTTGCCTTCCACCTCCAGCTGCAGCACATCGCGCTGGCGCGAGCTGGCCGCCGCTTTGGGACGAGGCTTGCCTGCCGGTTTGCCCGCAGGCGTGGCCGGGCCAGTGGCCGCCCGCCGCAGCAGGCGGCCCAGCAGGCCGGTCTCAGGCGTCGGCACGGCTCAGCTTGAAGGACTCTTCCAGGATCTGGAACAGGCGGCGGATCTCCCCGCTCTGCAGCGCAAAACGCGCTTCGAACTCGACCCGGCGGCCCTCGCCCTCGCTGTCTTCCAGCTGGTCCAGGGCACCGTCCAGGAACTTGAGCTTGCGCACGATCAGGTCATCGCCGAGCACGAAGGACAGGTTGTCCTCGAAGGTCAGCGCCAGCCGGGTGACCTGCTTGCCGGCATCCAGGTGCTTGTCGATTTCCGGGCAGCGCAGTTCCTGCTTCTGGCATTTGATCACCGCACCGCCGTCCATCGGGTCCTTCAGCTCGCACTCCTCGCCCAGCTCCAGCCCGGCCGGCATCGGCTCGCCGGCAATCCAGCTGGTCAGGATCGAACGCGGGGCGATCTCGGCATTGACCGGCATCGCCGGGAAGCTGCCGAGCAGGCCGCGCACGTCGCTGACCACGTTCTCGGCAGTCTTGCGGCTGGAGGTGTCCACCGCGATGTAGCCGTGCTGCAGGTCGATCAGCGCATCGGTACGCGAGGTCTTGACGAAGGCGCGCGGCATCAGCTCGTGCAGCAGGTCATCCTTGATCCGCTTGCGCTCGCGGCCACCGGGGCGGCGCGCTTCCTTTTCCTCGATTTCCTCGATCTTGCGCGCTACCAGGTCATTGACCACCACCGCCGGCAGGATCTTCTCCTGGGCGCCGACGGCCAGCCACAGGGCATCGCCCTGCCGCTGGGAAAGCTGCTCCTTTTCCTCGCGGCCATATGGCGAGACAAAGCCACGGCTGGTCATTTCCAGCGGGCCGACATCACGCAGCAGAGCGTGCGGCAGGAACTGTTCCACCTCGGAAAAATCCACCGCGGTGGGGAAACGGAAGAACGTCAGGTTCTTGAAGAACATTGCGCTACCTGCATCAAAGGTCGTGGAAGGCCCGGGCCGGCGCTGGCCGGCCAGGCCTCAAGGAAGGGCGTCAGGCCGTGGCGTCGGCGTCATCGGCGGCCGGCGAGCCGGCCAGCCAGGCATGGGCATCAGGCAGCGGCGCGTCATCGCGGCGGCCCAGGGCCATGAAGTCGAACAGGTTGCGGTCGGCCAGCTGCGAGGGGCGGATGTCGCCCAGTGCCCGCGAGATCTGCTCCACCCGGCCCGGGTGGTCCTTTTCCCATTGCTTCATCATCAGCCCGACCTGCTTGCGCTGCAGGTTCTCCTGGCTGCCGCACAAGTTGCACGGAATGATCGGGAATTGCTTCGCTTCGGCGTACTCAATGATGTCGCTCTCGCGCACATAGGCCAGCGGGCGGATCACCACATGCTTGCCGTCATCGCTGCGCAGCTTCGGCGGCATGCCGGAGATCTTGGAATGGTGGAACAGGTTCATGAAGAAGGTGGCCACCATGTCATCGCGGTGGTGGCCCAGGGCGATCTTGGTGATGCCGTTGGCCTGCGCCCAGCTGTACAGCGAGCCACGACGCATGCGCGAGCACAGCGAACACATGGTCTTGCCTTCGGGAATCACCCGGCTGACCACCGAATAGGTGTCCTGCTCGATGATGTGGAACGGCACGCCGATACCGCGCAGGTATTCGGGCAACACGTGTTCAGGGAAGCCCGGCTGCTTCTGGTCCAGGTTCACCGCGATCAGCTCGAACGGCACCGGGGCCTTCTTCTGCAGCTGCAGCAGGATATCGAGCAGGGTGTAGCTGTCCTTGCCACCGGACAGGCAGACCATGACCTTGTCGCCAGCCTCGATCATGCCGAAATCGGCAATCGCCTGGCCAACCTGGCGGCGCAGACGCTTGCCCAGCTTGCTGTGTTCGCGTTCGGCCACGCGGGGATCACGCGCGGCGCGCGGGACGGGATCGGGAAGGGGAATGACGGCACTCATGCCGCCCATTCTACCGGCTCGCCTGCGCCTGCGACCCGCGCCGCAACACCGGGCCAACGGCCTTGGTGTACGGTGGCCCGGTGGACATCCTTCCGGACAACCTGGCCCGGATCTGCGCCCGCCTGCAGGCCCTGCGTACGGAGCAGTGCGCGCTGGAGGCAGCCATTGCCGGCCTGGCCGCCAACCCGGAAGACGAGCTGGAACTCAAGCGCCTGCAGCACCGCAGGCTGCAGCTGCTGGCCTGCATCGCCCTGCTGGAAAACCTGCTGATCCCCGACGAACCGGCCTGAATGCCACCCGCTGCAGGCCTGCGGCAAGGGCCGGCAGCCGGCTCAGGGCGTCAGCTCATCTGCATCAAGCACGGTGTGGTGGTGGACCACCGGGATGCCACCGGCCGCCTGCTGTGACAGGTGCACCGACGGGGCCAACTGCAGCAGGTGCCGGGGCTGGTCTGCGCGATACATCACACTGGCGGTGAGTACCTGTTCGGCCACCTGCCCGGCCACCGGAGCCTCTTCCATCACCCCTTCCTGCGGCAGTTTCCCGGTATAGGCCAGGGCCAGCAGCCGGGCCGCCTCGCGGGCATTTTCCTGCAAGGCCCGCGTCATCAAGGCGCAGTCATTGCTGCCCCAACCCAGCGCGCGGGTCATCCCTGCGGAATACGGGGTCCATTCCTTGCGTGTGATCCGGCGTAGGCGGGTGTCGTAACTGCGCTGCAGGCTGACCGCCTGCCGGCGCATGGCCGGGTCGGCATTGCGCCCGGCCGCATTGATCTGGCCAATGCGCGCGGCATTGCCGGTGCCGGCATACCACTGGTCAAGCTGCTGTTTCAGGTAGTCGGTGTCGTGGGCCTGCTTGCCATCCAGCCACATCGGCGTGGACAGCACCTGCAGCACATTGACCCAGTCGGCCTGGTGCCGGCTGCGCGCCTTGTCCGACCAGCCTTCCACCCGCACGGTGGTCAACAGCGCGGTCATGTCCGGAGTCAGGCTGCTGCTGTGGCTGATCAGCTGGTGGGCCAGGTCCGGATCGAAGTGATCCTCCAGCTTGCCGCCTTCCAGCACCACGTGCTGCCGAGGCGCCGGCATGCCAACCTGCTGCAGTGCCTGTACCAGGGCCGGCTCAAGCGGGTCCCGGGTATCAATCCGGCATTGGCCGTTGTTGGCCCATTGCCAGTTTTCGCGAGCAATGGCCATGGCCTCGGCACGGACCATGGCATTGGCCACCGCTCCACCCAGGGCACCACCGACAATGCCGGCGGCCGGGCTGATACCGGGCACCGGGTTGATGATGAAGGACTGGGTCACCAACTCCGGCGACAGGCCGAGGTAGCCGTACTGCGGCCGCACCGTCTCCTGCAACGCCACCATGTACAGCGGCAACGTCTCGGTCCCGTCATCCTTGACCGGGTCATAGCCGCGTACCGGCGCTGCCGCCTGCACCACGGACACCATACAACCGGCCACCAGCAAGGCAGCCCCGGCAACAACCTGTCTCATGTTTTCCCCCTGCCCGGATCGGGCTGGCGCAGTATTCACTGCCACCCGGCACACCGGCAATCCCCACAAGGCACAAATGAAAACCGCCGCGCTGGCAGCCA
>JBJEWP010000070.1:0-12693 GCA_051885115.1 Stenotrophomonas sp.
CGGGTGGCCTGCAGCCAGGCATGCCCCAGCCGGGCATCCGGCTCCAGCACCGCGCCTTCGGCCCATTCGTTCCACGCGTTGATGAAGACCAGGCGCTGGTTGGCCGGGGTCCCTTTGAGCCGCTGGTGGATGGTGGTATGCAGCCAGTCACGGTAGCCACGCGGGGAGGCGTGCAGGTAGATGCGGCCCTTGCCCGAGCGGCGCGCTTCGTTGTCCCAGCCGGGGTTGACACCGGGGTACAGCGTGTAGGCCGGCAGGGGGCGGGCGGCGATTTCGCTGGCCAGTTGGCGCCAGTCTCGCACGTCACCCCGGAAGTCCGGGTTGATCAGGCGTTGGCGGCCACCGATGTCCTGAGGGTTGCTCATGTTCGGCGGGAACTCGACGGCGGCATCAAAGCCGATGTCGCGAGGATCCGGGCGCTCGAAGCCCTGGACATAGGCCAGGTGGATTTCTCCGATGCCGTTGTCGCGGCACCAGGTGCGCCAGCGTGCGGCCGTGGCCCGCGCATCGGGCAACAGGTGGGGTCGGTAGACCAGCAGCATCGGCTTGCCATCCACCTTCAGTGCGCGGCGGTCGCGCAGGTAGTCGGCAACGTGGGCAATGAAGGCCAGGTCATCTTCGGCGCTGTGCTGTTGGGCGATCAGGATGTCGTCGTCACGCCCGTCCCAGCGCCGGGCCCAGTTCTCGTTGGCCCAGCACAGGCAGAAAGGCAGCTCGATGCTGGCATCGTCCAGCCATTGGCGCAGCGGCACTTCCATCAGGGTGCGGCCGCTGAACCAGTAGAAGTAGAAGCAGAAGGCGCCAATGCCGTACTCGGCCGCAAGGCGAGCCTGGTCACGCATGACCTGGGGGTTGCGCAGATCATAAAAGCCCAGGTCGGCCGGCAGCCGGGGTTGGACGTGGCCTTCGAACTGGGGCAGGGCCCGGGTGACGTTGCGCCATTCGGTGAAGCCTTTCCCCCACCAGACGTCGTTTTCGGCAAAGGTGTGGAATTGCGGCAGATAAAACGCCACCAGGGTTGCCGGCATCGGTTCGGGCAGTTCCCCCAGTTCATGGGCAACATGGCCGATGGCCGGTTCGTCGGCACGCAGGCGCAGTTGCTGCCGGGTGTGGCCGTTCTTGTCGATTTGGCCCTGTTGTGGCTGTGGGACCCAATGTCGGGCGCGTGACAGTACGAGCGTGCGCAGACGGTCACGTTGGCCATCAGACAGGGGCAGGGAGCGAAAGACGGCGCGGCCGAGGTGGTAAACCTGCCGGCGCAGGTGGGAGATCAACAGGTTCATCCAGACACGGCTGACAGAAAAGGGCGGTGGGCGCTGATCATGGCAGGCCACTGGGTCCTATTCTCGGGGCAGCCGCCGCCATGGGCAAATGTACTGCCCGCGGCCCTTGCGTGTGGTGCACGGGGAGCGGACGCGGGATGGGCTCGGTCGTGCCGGGTCAGCCCGGCGGTTTGCCCGGACCAGCCCGCATCATTGTTGATGGGTTGAGTCCGGCAGACCGCCGGCGTGTTGCTGACCCTGCTGCAGGCTCCATCCCGCAATCTGCTGGCTGATTCGGCCCAGTGCCTGTTCAAAGGCCGGGACGACCTGCTCGATGGCCGTGCCTGCAGCCGGTACGGCCTGGCTGAAGGTGTGGCTGCCGACCAGGCGCTGGCTGGCGCTGTGCAGCAGCTTGGCATTGACTACGATGGTTGCCTGCGGGGTGGCATGGCCGGCGTAGTCGGCCTCGAAACGGCGGATGTCCAGGCTCAGGCGATAATCGGCACGCAGGCCGCTGCTCATCCGGGCCACCCCGGGGGCCTTGCCCGAATCCTCCAGCAGGCGCAGCACGCTGGCTTCGAGCAGGTCGGTGGCCGGCATCGACCAGACCGCACCACGGTAGACCTGCAATTCCTGTGGCTGCGGGCGCACGGCAATGCGTGGGCTGTCGATCATGCGCTCGGCGGTGGGCTTGGCCAGGCCCAGCTGCCAGCTGACCTGCGGCCAGTGGGCGCTGTCGGCCTGCATGCTGGCCGGCAGGGGGGTGTAGACGGTGACGTGGCGCGGCTTGCCGCCGCCGAGCAGCGAACAGGCGCCCAGCAGCAGGGGCAGGGACAGCACCAGCAGGGTGCGGGTGGTCTTGGTCACGGTTCAAACTCCTTGGGGGCGTCGCGTCCCATCAGGTAACCGGCAGGGCTGTGTTCCACCCGTTCGGTGACCTGGCGCAGGTCGCCGATCAGGCCACGCAGTTCGGTCAGGGTCGGGCCCAGCTGGCCCAGGCCGTCGTTGGCGAAGCTGTTGATCGCCGCGCGGTTCTCGCCAAGGATGCCTTCGGCATTGCCGGCAGCGGCATCCAGCTTGGTCAGGGTGGCGTCCAGCTTGTCCAGGATCGGTGGCAATTGTTGCACCAGGTTCTGGTCCAGGCGGCCGATGGCGGCGTTGGTGGTGTCCAGGGTGGTTTCCAGCTTGCGTGCGGCATCGCGCGCGGACAGCAGCAAGGCCTGGGTGCCTTCATCGCGGCTGGCCATGCCACCGCTGATGGTTTCCAGGTGCTGCAGGGTGGCGGTGATGCTGGCCACGTTGGCGTCGGACAGGATCTGGTCCATGCGTTCGACGATGCGGTTGGCCGTATCGGAGATGTTCTGCAGCGCCGATGGTGCAGCGGCGATGCGCGGAATGGCTTCAGTGGTGGAGTCGACCAGACGGGCGGCCTGCGGGCTGCCGCCGGTAAGCTGGATGATCGGCGGCCCGGTCAGGCTGCTGATCGCCAGCTTGGCCTGGGTGTCGGTCTTGACCGGGGTGCTGGCATTCAGGCGCAGCTGGGCAATCACCTTGCGCGGGTCATTCGGGTCCAGGGCCAGGTCGGTGATCGAGCCCACCGCAATGCCGTTGTACTGCACCGGGCTGCCCACGCTCAGGCCGGTCACCGCCTCGCTGAACACCACCTGGTACTGCTGCCAGTTGCGGTCGGAGGAAAACTTGGCTGCCCACAGGCCGAAGCCGAGCAGGCCCAGCGTCACCAGCAGGGTGAAGGCGCCGATCAGGACAAAATTGGCACGGGTTTCCATTGTCAGTCCTTCCTCTTGGCAGCCCGCTGCGCCGCACGCGCACGCGGGCCATGGAAATAGTCCTGCACCCAGGGGTGCTGCAGCTGTTCGATCTGCGCCAGTGGTGCGCAGGCAATCACCTTCCTGTCGGCCAGGACCGCAACCCGGTTGCAGATCGCATACAGGGTGTCCAGATCGTGGGTGATGATCACCACGGTCAGCCCCAGGGCCTGTTGCAGGGTCAGGATCAATTGGTCGAAGGCGGCCGCGCCGATGGGATCCAGGCCCGCGGTGGGCTCGTCCAGGAACAGCAGCGGTGGGTCCAGGGCCAACGCCCGGGCCAGCCCGGCGCGCTTGCGCATGCCACCGGACAGCTGGGATGGCAGCTTGCCCAGGGCATCGGCCGGCAGCCCGGCCAGTTTGACCTTGAGCAGGGCCAGCTCGTAGAGCCAGCGCTCGGACAGGCCGTGGTGGTGCTCCTTCAGCGGCACCTGCACGTTCTCGCCCACGGTCAGCGAGGAGAACAGTGCACCGTCCTGGAACAGCACGCCGGTGTTGCGCTGCACATGATGGGGGTCATCACCCGGGCCCGGGGGCACGTTGACACCCAGTACCTGGATGCTGCCGGCATCGGGTTTGCGCAGGCCGATGATGCTGCGCATCAGTACCGACTTGCCGGTGCCCGAACCGCCGACAATGCCCAGGATCTCGCCGCGCAGCACGTCCAGCTCCAGCCCGTCATGCACGGTCTGGCTGCCAAAACGGTTGACCAGCCCGCGCACGCGCACCACCACGTCAGGTGCGTTATCAGCGGTGTTGGTCGGGGGCAGGGTATGCATGGCTTACCAGTCCATCTGCATGAACCAGATCGCGGCGAAGGCATCGAGCACGATCACCAGCGAAATGGCCTGGACCACCGAGGCGGTGGTGCGTTCGCCCACCGACTGCGCGGTGCCGGTGACCTTCAGGCCTTCCAGGCAGCCGATCAGGGCAATCACCACGGCAAATAGCGGGGCCTTGGCCAGACCAACCAGCAGGTGGCGCAATTCCAGAGTGTCGTACATCCGCGCGGTGTACATCTGTGGCGGGATGTCCAGGGCGAAGGCACCGACGCTGATGCCGCCGGCCAGGCCGGCCATCATCGCGATGAAGGTCAGCAGCGGCAGCATCACCAGCATGGCAATCAGCCGCGGCAGCACCAGCAGGTCGATCACATCCAGACCCAGTGCCCGCATCGCGTCGATTTCCTCGCGCGACTGCATCGCCCCGATCTGCGCGGTGAACGAGCTGGCAGTGCGCCCTGCCAGTACGATGGCGGTGAGCAGCACGCCGAACTCGCGCAGGAAGGCGATGTTGACCAGTTCGACCACGAAGATCTCGGCGCCGAAGTCGCGCAGGATGGTCGAACCCAGGAAGGCCACCACCGCGCCGACCAGGAAGGAGAGCAGGGCCACCAGCGGCACCGCATCCAGCCCGACCTGCTCCATCTGGGCCACGGTGGCGGTCAGCCGCAGGCGGCGCGGGTGGCGCAGCAGGCGCGCCAGCTTGACCAGGTTTTCGCCGAGGAAACCGATCAGGCCGATGATGTCGTGGCAGCTGCGGTGCACTGCCTGGCCAAGTCGCGCCAGCGCGGCGCTCAGGCCGTAATCGGTGCTGCGTGCCGGGCGATCATCGGCGACGTCCTCGATCGTGCACAGCAGGGCCTGGTGGTGGCTGGCCACCTGCAGCAGCTCCACATCGAGCTGGTGTTCTTCCATCACATGCAGCAGGTGCAGCACCCCGGCCGAGTCCAGGGCGCTGACCTGGCGGGCATCGATGCGGCGGAAACTACCGTCTGCCAGGGTCGCGCATGCCTGCTGCATGGCCTGGGCATTGGCCAGCGTCCAGCGGCCATGCAGGTGCAGTGTGCCGTCGGCGTCAAGCCCGGTGTGTGGCAATGGATTGGCGGCAGTCTCACTCACCCGGCAAGCATAACGGCAGTTTGTCCATGAAGCAGGTGAAGCAAGGGCTCCGGGTGCGTGATAATCGCCGCCATGTCATCCAGCCCTGTTCAAGTCAGCCAGGCCACCTACGCCCAGCGCGTGGCTTTTGTCTGCGAAATTGCTTCCCGTCTGCACCGTTACGGCACCACGGCACAGCGGCTGGAAGCGGCGGTGGTGGCCTTGTCGCAGCAGCTGGTGCTTGATTGCGAGCCGTGGTCCAACCCCACCGGCTTGATCCTGAGTTTTTCCGACCCGAGCAAGGCCATCGGTTCGTCGGACATCACCCGGGTGATCCGCCTCGGGCCCGGTGACAACGACCTGCACAAGCTGGCCGCCGCCGACCGCATCGCCGAAGCGGTAGCCAATGGCCAGATGAGCATTGCCCAGGGGCATACCGCGCTGCGCCAGCTGGACCAGCCGATGCGCCGGCGCGACAAGGTGTTCATGGCGCTCTCCTTCGGGCTCACCTCGGCCGCGGTGGCAGGCCTGTGGCGGCTGCCCTGGCTGGATATCGGCACCGCCGGGGTGATCGGGGTGCTCAGCGGGCTGCTGACCCTGTGGGCTGACCGCCGGCTGGCCACCCGCGAGGCCAGCGAGGCACTGTCGGCCATGCTGGCCGGGTTTGTCGCGGTGCTGGTGGCCGCCTTCATCGGCCCGCTGAACCTCAACTCGGTGATCATTGCCTCGCTGGTGGTGCTGCTGCCGGGCCTGATGCTGACCAATGCGGTCAATGAGCTGTCCAGCCAGCACTGGGTGTCAGGTACGGCGCGTTTTGCCGGGGCGCTGACCATCGTGCTCAAGCTCACCGTGGGCGCGGTGATTGCGGTGACCGTGGCCAGTGCGGTCGGCATCGAGCCAGTGGTGCGGGCATCACGGCCGCAGCCCGATTCGGTGGAATGGGCTTCCTTGCTGGTGGCCGGCATTGCCTTTGCGATGGTGTTCAAGGCCAGCCTGCGGGATTGGCCATGGGTGGTGCTGGCGGTGTTTGCCGGCTACAGCATTTCCACCTATGCCGGGCATGCCTGGGGAGTCATGGCCGGTATTTTCCTCGCAGCAATGGCACTGACTGCCGGCGGCAACCTCTTTGGCCGGGTGTTCAAACGCCCGGGCGCGATTGTCCGCCTGCCCGGCATCATCATCCTGGTGCCGGGCAGCACCAGCCTGCGCGGGGTGATGGACCTGGTCCAGCGGCAGGACCTGGTGGCCGGGCAGAGCGCCTTTGTCACTGTGCTCAGTGTGGTCATGGCCCTGGTGGCCGGGCTGCTGTTCGGCAACCTGTTGCTGCCGGCGCGCAAGAACCAGGACCTGTAAAAGCAAAACGCCGGCAATGCCGGCGTTTTTCCAGGGCTGGCCGCAAGGTCAGATCAGGAAGTCTTCCTTCTTCTTGCCCTTGTCCAGATAGGCCGCCATCCAGCGCGGCGGCTTGCCACGGCCGGTCCACTGGTTTTCGGCATTGGCCGGGTCGCGGTACTTCGGCGGTACGGTGCCGGTCTTCTTGCCCTTCTTGGCCACCTTCTTGGTGGCGGCGGCCTTCTTGGCCACCTTGGTGCCCGGCTTGCGGCCGCGCTTGGCCGGCACTGGTGCGCCCTCGCCGTACAGCTCGTCGATCGAATAACCGCTCTCGCGCAGGATCTTGTTGATCTGTGCACGCACGGTGCCCAACGCCGGGCGCTTGGAAGCCAGCTCGTGCTGCTTGGTGGCGGTACGGATCACTGCCTTCAGCTCACGGGCACTCAGACCGGCGAGGCTGTTGATGTCAAAACTCATGGCTACTCCAGGATATGGGAAATATGTGGTGCCATTCCGTGGCAGCGCGGTGAGAATAACCGTCTGGTCACTAAATGCATAGCCGATTAAATGGGATTATGTCGGCAGCGGGATGTGAAGAGACGGATATTCAGACTGCGGTCACTATTTCCGGCATCAGCGGCAAAGCCGTTCCAGCAGACCCTGACGGTCCAGGTTTTCTGCCTCGCTGGCCCGGCGGCTGCGGTACTCGTAGCTGCCGGCCGCCAGGCCGCGCTCGGAAACCACCACGCGGTGCGGGATGCCGATCAGCTCGATATCGGCAAACATCGAGCCCGGGCGCAGGCCGCGGTCATCCAGGGCGACATCCAGGCCGGCTGCCTGCAGGTCGGCCACCAGCTGCTGTGCGGCTTCGGTGACGGCTGCATCCTGCTTGGGGTTGATCATGCATACCACCACCTGCCAGGGCGCCATCGATTCGGGCCAGATAATGCCGGCGTCATCGTGGTTCTGCTCAATTGCCGCGGCAACAATGCGCGAAACGCCAATACCGTAGCAGCCCATGGCCATGACCTGGGCCTTGCCGTTTTCATCCAGCACGGTGGCCTTGAGCGCCTCGGCATACTGGCGGCCGAGCTGGAACACATGGCCGACCTCGATGCCGCGGGCCAGTTTCAATTGCCCGCCATCGCGGGCGCGGTCACCGGCCACCACATTGCGGATATCGGCCACTTCCGGTTCGGCCAGATCGCGGCCCCAGTTGACGCCGGCCAGGTGGAAGCCGTTTTCATTGGCGCCCACGACAAAGTCGGCCAGGGCGGCGACATCGCGGTCGGCAATGATGCGGATGGCCTGGCGCGGGTTGACCGGGCCGAGGAAGCCCGGTTCGGCGCCGAGGTGGGCGGCAATTTCTGCTTCGCTGGCCAGACGGTAATCTGCCATGCCGGCCAGCTTGCCCAGCTTGATCTCGTTGATTTCATGGTCGCCACGCACCAGCGCCAGCACGAACTGGCCTTCGCTGGTCATGATTGCCACCGACTTGGCGGTGCGGGCCAGTTCAAGGCCGAGCAGGGCGGCCACCGCTTCGCAGGTCTTCTGGGTCGGGGTGGCGACCTTTTCCATGGTTTGGCTGGCTGCCGGACGCGGAGCCGGCTCAGCGGCCACCGCGGCCTCGACATTGGCGGCGTAATCGGATCCGGTGGAGAAGGCCAGGGCGTCTTCGCCGGAATCGGCAATCACGTGGAATTCCTGCGAGGCATCGCCACCGATGGCGCCCGAATCCGCCTGCACAGCACGGAATTCAAGCCCCAGGCGGGTGAAGATCCGGGTGTAGGCAGCCTTCATGTTTTCGTATTCGGCCACCAGGCTGGCGTCATCCAAATGGAAGGAATAGGCATCCTTCATCAGGAATTCGCGTGCACGCATCACCCCGAAACGCGGGCGGATCTCGTCGCGGAACTTGGTCTGTATCTGGTAGAAATTCACCGGCAGCTGCTTGTAGCTGGACAGCTCCTGGCGGGCGAAGTCGGTAATGGCTTCCTCGGCGGTGGGGCTGTAGCAGTACTGCTGATCCTTGCGGTCACGGATTTTCAGCAGCTGGCCGCCGAACTTTTCCCAGCGCCCGGTCTCTTCCCACAGCTCCTTGGGCTGGATGGTCGGCAGCAGCAGCTCGACCGCCCCGGCACGGTTCATTTCCTCACGCACGATGGTTTCCACCTTGCGCAGCACCCGCAGCCCCAGCGGCGACCAGCTGTACAGGCCAGAGGCCAGTTTGCGGATCATGCCGGCACGCAGCATCAGCTTGTGGCTGCTCAGCTCGGCGTCGGCGGGGGTTTCCTTGGTGGTACGGAGGTGGAACTGGGACAGGCGCATGGCGGATGAGGGCTCGGAAAATATGGGGGGTATTTTGCCACTGCACAGGGCAGCTGCGGCAAACCGGGCAGAACCGGCAAACCGGGCGCTGCTAGTGGCCGGCAAGGCTTGCGGTCAGCGGCCGCAGGGGTCAGCCGGCGCTGGAGCAGAAGTTGGCGACATCCTTTTCGGCCTGCTGCTTTTCGGCCTGGCGCTGCTCGGCGCTGAGCGGGGTGTCGGGAATACCGTCATTGTTGGTGTCGCGGCCAATCGGGCCGCTGCCGTTGAGCAGGGCCAGGTTGCTGCGTGCGCTGGTGCAGGCCGGCGCTTCGGTAACGCTGGTCGGGGCGGCTTCTCCGACATCGCCGCGGTGGCTGATCCGCCGCGACTCGACCTGGCGCCCGCTCGGCGGACGTTCGGAATACTGGGTCACGCCATTGGCATCCTTCCACTGGTAGACCGTACTGGACTGGGCCTGGGCCAGCGAGGCGATGAGCAACAAGGGAAGGGAAAGGGTCAGGGCGCGCATGCGGGTTCCTCGGTCGTCGATGGCCTGATTGCACCACCCCCCCAGCGGGCTGGCAAGGGATTACACTTTGATGATGGACCCAAATCACACCCCGGCGCGTTCGCGCAGCATCTACCTGTTGCCCAACCTGATCACCACAGGTGGGCTGTTTGCCGGTTTCTACGCCATCATTGCCGCGGCCAATGGCGATTTCGTCAATGCGGCCATTGCCGTGTTCGTGGCTGCCATGATGGACGGGCTGGACGGGCGCGTCGCCCGCCTGACCGGCACCAGTTCCGAATTCGGCGTGCAATATGACTCATTGGCCGACCTGGTCAGCTTCGGTATGGCCCCGGCCCTGGTGATGTACCACTGGGCGCTGTCCTCGCTGGCCCTGGACGGTGTCGTCCATGGCCGTATGGGCTGGGCGGTGGCTTTCCTCTACGCCGCCTGCGCCGCATTGCGCCTGGCCCGTTTCAATACCCAGGTCGGCAGCGTGGACAAGCGCTGGTTTGTCGGCCTGGCCAGCCCGGCGGCGGCCGGGTTGATGATGTCCTTTGTCTGGGCCTTCGCCGACGGCAACCTGGGCTGGACCGGCGAGCAGCTGCGTTATGTCGCCCTGGTCGTGACCATCGTGTCGGCCTTGTTGATGGTCAGCCGGATTCGTTTCTGGAGCTTCAAGGGCAGCGCCGAGGGCGGCCGCGGCGGCCGGGTGCCGTTCATGGCCCTGGTGCTGGTTCCGGTGATCATCGCGATCATGGCCCTGGACCTGCCGCGCACCTTGCTGGCAGTGGGCGTGCTGTATGCCCTGTCCGGCCCGTTGATGGCCCTGCTCAACCGGCGCAAGGCCGAGGCGGTCTGAGATGGGCGCCGAGCCGGTGCTGTGGAGCAATGAGCAGCATGCCTGGCTGGGGGCGATGGGGCTGACGGTTTACGCCGAGGCTTCCACCGTCACCTGGCCGGCAGCAGCGCCCGCGCGCCCGGCCCCGGTGTTTGACAACCTGGCACCGCCGGCCCCGCGCCGGCGCGCGCCGGAAATGCCCGGTAGCGTGGCTGCCCCCGCTGCCGCGCAGCGGGGGCCGACATCTGTGCCGGCACCTGCAGCCGTCGCGGCGCAGCCCGCGGCGCCACGCCCGCCACGACGCGCAGGCGGGCGTATCGCCGGCCTGCCGGACAAACTGATGCTGGCCCTGCTGCGTGCCTCCGGGCAGAACCCCAGCGACCCGGCGACCCAGGCTCTGATGGCCAGCTGGCCGCTGGATGCATTGCGTGCCGACCCGGCCGCCAAGCGCGCGCTGTGGCCACAGCTGCGCGCCCTGAGGCGCCAGCGCAACGAGCGTTGAGTCATGGCTCATCCTGCCCATACCCCGGCACTGCGCTGCATGCGTGCCGATGACCTTGATGCGGTGATGGCCATCGAGGAGCGTGGCTATCCGTTCCCGTGGACCCGCGGCATCTTTGCCGATTGCCTGGCCTCCGGTTACAGCGCCTGGGTGCTGGAACAGGGGGCGCAGATCATTGGTTATGGCCTGCTCAGTGTGGCGGCCGACGAAGCCCATGTGATGAATGTCTGCGTCGATCCACTGGTGCAGTCACGTGGCCATGGCCGCCTGCTGCTGCGCACCCTGCTGCAAAGTGCCCGGGCACAGCGGGCGCAGCGGGTGTTCCTGGAGGTGCGCCCGTCCAACCCCAATGCCATTGCTCTGTACCAGAGCGAGGGCTTCAACCAGATTGGCCGTCGCCCACGTTATTACCCGGCGGCCAACAATGGCCGTGAGGATGCGATCGTGATGGCCATCGAGCTGTTGCCCGACGACATCACCCGCATGCCACCGCTGTAACGGCCCGGTCTGCGCTGTAGGTGGTGCCGGGCACGGGGCTTTCGGCCCTTCTTCCCTTGCGCACAGGTTGGACCTGCATTTGCGACGGGTCCTGTTTCCGGCCGGTGCCCTTGCGGTGGCTGGGCGCCGGCAGGCAGTTGGCTGTGGCCAGCAGGAGGGCGCGCAGGCGTTCGTGGTCGTCGATCAGTTCGTCGGCTACCGGGCAGTCGTTGGCGCCGGTGTACAGCGATTTCCAGGGAAGCCGCGGTTCCCCTTGCGCTGCCGCCGATGTGGGCTTGAGCTAGAGGCTGTTGGCGCAGACAAAGGCCACGACCTTGGCATCCAGATAGAGCGAATATCCACCGAACAGCCGCTTGTGGCCCAAGCGGCTGCCCGGGTCCAGTTGTTGGGCAACGTAGTCGAGCAAGCCGGTGTCGGTGGCCATGCGTGCTTGCTTGCCGCAGCTGGGCCTGAGCATAGAGTGCGGTCGTTGCTGTGGTAGATGCGCAGACGCCGCCCGGAGGCGGCGTCTGCGTGGCTGTGGGCTGACGGCGGCTTACAGCTTGGCGCGCTGCTCCTGCAGGCCGGCCAGCTGGGTGCTCCAGTCGGCCAGGCGTACGCGCTCCTGCTCGATCACCGCGGCCGGCACCTTGTCGCTGAACTTGGCCAGCTTGGCCTGGCTCTTGTCCTTTTCGCCGGCGACGCGCGCAATTTCCTTGTCCAGGCGCACACGCTCGGCATCCAGATCAACCAGACCCTCCAACGGCACCAGCAGCTTCAGCTCGCCGACCACGGCCGGTGCCACCGGTGGGCAGGCTTCGCCTTCGGCCAGCCAGGTGATGGATTCGAGCTTGAGCAGGAAGCGCAGCTGCGAGCTGAAGCGTTCGGTGCGATCGCGGTCGGCAGCCACACCGCCCTGCAGCAGCAGGCCGATCTGCTTGGACGGGGAAACGCCCAGCTCGCTGCGTACGCGACGCAGGGCGCTGACCATGGACTTGAGCCATTCCACGTCGGCTTCGGCTGCTGCGAAATCCCCGGCCACTTCGCCAGCCACCGGGTAGGGGCGCAGCGACAGGGTTTCGGTGGTGATACCCAGACGCGGGGCAATTTCCTTCCACAGCTGCTCGGTGACGAACGGGGTCAGCGGATGCAGCAGGCGCTGTACGGCTTCAAGCACGTGCAGCAGGGTGTGGCGGGTGGACTGGGCATCGGCCTGTGCCTGTTCGCTGCTCAGGTCGCCCTGCAGGGCCGGCTTGCTCAGTTCCAGGAACCAGTCGCAGACCTCGTTCCAGACAAACTCGTACAGGCACTGGGCCAGCAGGTCGAACCGGTAGCCGGCAAAGTGCTGTGCGGCCTCGGTAGCCACCGCGTCCAGACGCGACAGGATCCAGCGCTCGGCATCGGTGCGCGGGGTCGGGGTGCCGGTGAAGCTGGCGCCCTCGGTGTTCATCAGCGCAAAGCGGCTGGCATTCCACAGCTTGTTGCAGAAGTTCTTGTAGCCCTCGGCGCGGGACATGTCGAACTTGATGTCACGGCCGTGGGTGGCCAGCGCGGCGATGGTGAAACGCAGGGCGTCGGCACCGTGGGCGATGATGCCGTTGGGGAACTCCTTGCGCGTGGCCTTTTCGATCTTCTCGGCCATCTTCGGCTGCATCAGGCCGCCGGTGCGCTTGGCCACCAGATCTTCCAGCGAGATGCCGTCAATGATGTCCAGCGGGTCGAGCACGTTGCCCTTGGACTTGGACATCTTCTGGCCCT
>JBJEWP010000071.1:0-12684 GCA_051885115.1 Stenotrophomonas sp.
CCCGGTGACCTGGCCGATCGGCATGGGCCAGCGCCTGAAGGGCGTGGTCCACCTGATCAGCGGCGAAGTGCACCTGTATGAGCAGGGCCGCAACTTCACCCGCCAGGATTCGACCATCTTTGCTTCCATCGACGACCCGCAGCTGGCCGAACGCATCGGCCAGAAGATGCTGGCCGACCTGCGCGACGAGCTGGAGCTGGTGCAGGGCGCCAGCCACAGCTTCGACAAGCAGGCCTACCTGGCCGGCAAGCAGACTCCGGTGTTCTTCGGCTCGGGTGTGAACAACTTCGGCGTGCAGCCGCTGCTGGACTTCTTCATTGCCCACGCCCCGGCCCCGCAGGCCCGGGCCACCACCGGGCGCGAAGTCACCGCACACGAGAACAAGCTCACCGGCTTCGTGTTCAAGATCCAGGCCAACATGGACCCGCAGCACCGCGACCGCGTGGCCTTCATGCGCGTGTGCTCGGGGCACTTCAGTGCCGGCATGAAGACCTTCCACGTCCGCTCCGGCAAGGAAATGAAGCTGGCCAACGCGCTGACCTTCATGGCTTCTGATCGTGAGCTCGCCGCCGAGGCCTGGCCGGGCGATGTGATCGGCATCCACAACCACGGCACCATCTCCATCGGTGACACCTTCACCGAGGGTGAGGCAATCAGCTTCACCGGCATTCCCAACTTCGCCCCGGAACTGTTCCGCCGCGCCCGCCTGCGCGACCCGCTCAAGCTCAAGCAGCTGCAGAAGGGCCTGGCCCAGCTGTCCGAAGAGGGCGCCACCCAGTTCTTCCGCCCGATCATGTCCAACGACCTGATCCTGGGCGCGGTAGGTGTGCTGCAGTTCGACGTGGCCGCCTACCGGCTCAAGGACGAATACGGCGTGGAAGCGATCTTCGAGCCGGTGACCATCACCACCGCCCGCTGGGTCAGCTGCGCCAACGAGAAGAAGCTGGAAGAGTTCCGCGAGAAGAATGCCAACAACCTGGCCCTGGACGCTTCCGGCCACTTGGTCTATCTGGCCCCGACCCGGGTCAATCTGCAGCTGGCCCAGGAGCGTGCCCCGGATGTGCGCTTTGCCGCCACCCGAGAGACAGCCTACAGCCAGGGCAGCCTGTAAGCCCGATGCCGTGCCGGTCTGAACGCCGGCACGGCAGCCACACCGATTGTGCAACACAGCACACGGTCACAACACGTTAGGATGACCACTCCCCCTGACTCGGACCGCTGCTGCATGAGCTCGATCGCGTCAATCCGCGAGGAAATCGCCAACGCCCTGACCCACGGCCTGGCCGCCACCGCCGCACTGGCCGGTGGTGCCGTGCTGATCACCCTGGCCAGCATCTATGGCGACGGCTGGCAGCTGGCCAGTGCGATTGTCTTCGGCGTCACCCTGCTGTTGCTGTACACCGCCTCCACCCTGTACCACGCCATCCAGCACCCGGTTTCCAAGGGCCGGCTGAAGGTGTTTGACCACTGCGCGATCTACCTGCTGATCGCCGGCACCTATACCCCGTTCACCCTGATCGGCCTGCGCGGCCCCTGGGGCTGGGGCTTGTTCGCTGCGATCTGGACCCTGGCCTTCGCCGGGGTGGTGTTCAAGCTGTTCTACACCGGCCGCTTCAAACGCCTGTCCACCCTGATCTACATCGCCATGGGCTGGCTGGTGCTGGTGGCGATCAAGCCCATGTGGCATTCACTGGATGGCTGGACCCTGGGCTGGCTGTTCGCCGGCGGCGCCTTCTACACCCTGGGCACCTTTTTCTACCACCGCGAATCGATTCCCTACTCGCATGCGATCTGGCACATGTTTGTGATCGCCGGCAGCGTCTGCCACTTCGTCTCGGTCAGCGCGCAGATCCTCTGATCCACGCCATCGTCTGTGATACCCAGCAAAAAGCCCCGCCAAAGCGGGGCTTTTTGCTGCACCGGCGGTTACCGATCGTCCTGCCGCACGTCGGCTGCCGGCAACCAGCTGTCCACCAGGTACAACGGCCGCTGCTTGGCCTCCTCGTACAACCGGCCGAGGTATTCGCCAATCAGCCCAAGTGCAATCAATTGCACCCCACCCAGCAACAGGATCACCGCCATCATCGTTGGCCAGCCGGCCACCCGGTCGCCGAACAGCAGTGCCTTGCCCACCACCCACAGTGCGAAGGCAAAGGCCATGCCCGCCGTGGCCAGGCCCAGGTAGGTGGCCACCCGCAGCGGTGCGGTGGAAAATCCGGTCACTCCGTCCAGAGCGAAGTTCCACAGCTTCCAGAAGCCGAACTTGCTGCCGCCGGCGACCCGCGGCTGCCGTCGGTAAGGCAGGGCCACATGACGAAAGCCCACCCAGCCGAACAGGCCCTTCATGAAGCGCTGGCGCTCACGCAACTGGCGCAGTGCAGCCAGTGCCCGCGGCGAGAGCAGACGGAAATCCCCGGTATCGGCCGGAATCGGGGTACGTGACAGGCGCCCGATCACCCGGTAAAAACCGGCTGCGGTGGCACGCTTGAGCCAGCCCTCGCCTTCACGCGCGATCCGTGTGCCATGCACGTTGTCAAAGCCTTCCTGCCACAAGGCGACAAACTGCGGCAACAGCTCCGGCGGGTCCTGGCCGTCGGCATCCAGGATCAACACCGCGCCCTCATCCACCTGGTCCAGCCCGGCAGTCAGCGCCAGTTCCTTGCCGAAGTTGCGCGACAGGCGCAGCAGGCTGACCCGGTCATCAGCGGCTGCCAGGTCCTGCAGCACCTGCCAGGTGGCATCGCTGCTGCCGTCATCCACATACAGCACCTGCCCTTGCAGCCCCGGCACCGAGGCCAGCGCCTGGCTGATGCGCGGATGCAGCAGCGGCAAGGCCTGCGCTTCGTTGTAAGCCGCCACAACCACGGTCAGGCGCAGCTGCCCTGCGGCCAGCTGCCCGGTCAAGGCTGTGCCTCCAGGTAGGCAGGGCCACCGAGCTGGCGCACCTGGCGCTCGATCCAGCGCGCACGCCGCTGCACATACGGGCCCGGGCGGGCCGCGTCATAACGCCGGGGCGATGGCAGCACTGCGGCAAGGCGCGCGCACTGGCCACTGTTCAGGCGCGCCGCATCACGGCCGAAGAACTGCCGCGAGGCCGCCTGCACGCCGTACACCCCGTCACCGAATTCGGCGATGTTGGCGTACATCTCGATGATCCGTGCCTTGGGCCAGAGCAGCTCGATCAGCGCGGTGTACCAGGCCTCAAGACCCTTGCGCAGCCAGCTGCGGCCCTGCCACAGGAACAGGTTCTTGGCCACCTGCTGGCTGATCGTGCTGCCGCCACGCAGCTTGCCGCCACGCTCGTTGTGCCTGAACGCCTTGCTGATCGCTTCGGTATCAAAGCCATGGTGCAGCGGGAACTGCTGGTCTTCGGCCGCCACGAAGGAGATCGGCAGGCAGTCGGCCATTCGTTCACGCGCCACCCAGTCATAGGCCAGCACGCTGCGGTCCGGGCCGTTGACCCAGCGACCGATCTGGTCGGCAGCCATCACCATCGAAAACGGCGGTGCCACCCAGCGCAGCAGCAACACCTGCAACACGCTGAACAGCACCAGCACGAGCGGCACGATCAACACCCACCGCCACACCCGCCGACGCTTGCCTGCCGGCTGCCCCGTCCCCATATCCTGTCCACCTGTTTACCCGCGTTGGTTGCCCATTATCAGCCAACGCCCCCAGCCCCGGATGCCCGCATGACCACCAATACCGACAAGCTTGTCCGCTTCCTGCTGCCCGAGGCGGGCGTTCGCGGCGTCCACGTCCAGCTCGATGCCAGCTGGCTGCAGCTGCAGTCCCATGCCGCCTACCCGCCTGCCGCCACCGAGCTGCTGGGCCAGGCCCTGGCCGCCTGCGCCCTGCTCACCGGCCATATCAAGGTGGACGGCCGGCTGTCGCTGATGCTGCGCAGCCCGGGCGACCTGCGTACCCTGTTTGCCGAATGCACCGCCGCAGGCGGTGTGCGCGGCATCGTCCGCCTGGCCGACGGCCAGGATGCGCCGCGCGAACTCAACAACCTCGGTGACGGCGCCATGCTGGCCATGACCATCGAAAACCCGGGTCTGGACCCGCGCGAACCGCAGCGTTACCAGAGCTTCGTCAACCTCGGTGCGGCCACCCTGGACGGCGCGCTGGAAGACTATTTCCGCCAGTCCGAACAGCTTCCTACCCGCCTGCTGCTGACCGCCGATGACAGCGGTGTGGCCGGGCTGATGCTGCAGAAGCTGCCCGGCGACGAAGGCGACGAGGACGGCTGGAACCGTGCCTGCGCCCTGTTTGACACCCTGCGCCACAAGGAACTGGCCGACACCGATGCCGCCACCGTGCTGCACCGCCTGTTCCATGAGGAAGGCGTCCAGCTGGTCGGCGACAAGACGCTGGATTTTGCCTGCTCCTGCTCGCAGGAACGGGTGGCCGGCATGCTGCAGTCGCTGGGCCGTGAGGAGGCCTATGCCGCCGCGCAGGACAACGGCGGTGAAATCGAGGTGCGCTGCGAATTCTGCGCCCACGAGTATCACTTCTCGTTGACCGACCTGAACTTATTGTTCACCCAGTCCACGGTGCACCCGGCCGGCGACCAGCTGCACTGACGCCGGGCAAATATGCAACCGCCGTCGCGATTGGGGATATTGCGACTTGTTAAGGATTCATAATCTACCTAGGATGTCATACCGGCTGTACGCCGGAACTTCCCAACCTTCCTGGTGTCAAAGGCTCCGATGCGCTCGCTGCTCCGACTACCGCTGCCCCTGCTGCTCGCCACTGCCGTGGCGGGCCTGGCCCATGCCAATGGGCCAGATGGCACGGTATTGCCTGTCTGGAACAGCGGCAGCGGCAAGGTCGAGGCCCTGCTGGTGCTCGAGCCCACCCGTGAATCCGGCAATGCCTGGCGCCTGGGCCGCTCCAGCCTGGGGGCTACCTTCGGCCTGGACCACGACGACTCGCTCGGCCTGCTGTGCAGCAACGCACCGGCCGGCACGGCCCTGTCGGCGCTGGCCAGCAACTGCATGCTGGCACGCAGCGATGGCAGCACCCGGCAACTGGCCACCGGCGCCGCTCTGGTACGCCCGGGCGGCCGTCTGGGGGTCAGCCTGGGCAACAGCCGTGCCAGCCAGCCCTCCTGGCTGGCCACCCCGGCCCGCGGCAGCAGCCGTGCCGAGCAGACCAACCTGACCGTGATCGGCCAGAAGAACATCGGCCGCGAGGGCTTCGTCTCACTGGCCGGCACCTATGCCCGCGCCCGGCTGGTTCCCATGGCCGATGCCTCGCCCGCCCTGGCCAGCCAGTGGGACAGCAAGAGCATCAGCGTCGGTGCCGGCTACGGCCCGTTCAGCGCCAACATCGTCGGCCGGGTGGTCGACGCCCCCGGCCGTGAGGGCCAATGGGAAGGCCTCGGCCTGGGCATCACCTGGCGTACCCCTTGGAGCGGCCAGCTCACTGTCGGTGCCGACAACGTGATTACCCGCGGCAAGAACCCATTCGCACCGCGCAACGCGGGCGAGGACGAGGGCACTGTGCCCTACGTTCGCTACCAGCAAGACCTCTGAGATGAAACAACGGCGCCGCAATGGCGCCGTTTTTTTGCCTTACCCCAGAACCAGCGACACATTCAGGTTCAGACGATGATGAGATTGGCAAGTACACATCGTGACATTTGAATAATTTGTTTACGAATCTTTAATTTCCAAGAAAGCCCGGTTAGTATCGCCTCAGCCTGGGTGTTCTTGGAGACGAATTTCGCCTCCCCTCGCAGGCCAATCACCTCATACGTTCCACCCGCTTGGAGAGAGAGCATGAATTGCAAGCAGAGCAAGCTGCGCGATGCCGTACTGATCGCGCTGGCTGTCGGCAGCGCCGGTACCACTGGTGCGGTGTTCGCCCAGAGCAACGCCCCCACCACCCTGGATCGCCTGGAAGTCACTGGCTCGCGTATCCGTCAGGTTGATGTTGAAACCGCACAGCCGGTGCTGACCATTTCCCGCGCGGAGATCGAGAGCCAGGGCTTTGCTTCGGTCGCCGACATCCTGCAGAACATTTCTGCAGCCGGCAGCCCGAACTTCAGCCGCGCCTCGCCGCTGACGGCCAACCAAGAGGCTGGTGGCCAGTACATCGACCTGCGCAACCTCGGCGCACAGCGCACCCTGGTGCTGGTCAACGGCAAGCGCCTGGGCATCAGCCCGGCCGGCTACCAGGACATCTCCACCATCCCGTCGGTCATGGTTGAGCGCATCGAAGTCCTGAAGGACGGCGCTTCGGCGATCTACGGCTCCGACGCCATGGCCGGTGTGATCAACATCATCACCCGCAAGAACTTCAACGGTGCCGAGGCCAACGTCTATACCGGCCAGTACAGCCAGGGCGACGGCCAGAAGCAGACCTTCGACTTCATGGTCGGTTTTTCCGGCGACCGCGGCTCGATCACCATGGGTGCCGAGTACCACAATGAAGACCCGGTCTGGGCCAAGGACCGCTGGTTCACCGCCGAGGCAGATCCGCGTGATCCGGGCGGCAACAACACTCCGGTCGGCCAGTGGGGCAACTACGACTCCGGACTGCGTGACGCCAAGGGCAACGTGATCTGGTACGCCCCGAACCGTGGCAGCGATGCCATCGGCAGTGGCAACTTCCATGCGCAGAATGCGGACGACACCAGCAACGCCACCACCCAGATGCAGCTGCTGACCCCGCTGGAACGCCGCTCGCTGTTCGTCAATGCCAACTACGACATCACCGACAGCGTGCGCTTCACCAGTGACCTGGCCTACACCAAGCGCTCGTCGAACCGACAGATTGCAGGGTACCCGCTGCAGTCCGCCGCATTCGGGGTCCCGCTGGCAGCGGACAGCTACTTCAACCCGCGCCCCGGCACTGAAGTCAACTGGCGCCGCCGTGGCTGGGAAGTGCCGCGTACCACCGACACCGACCAGACCACCTGGCGCTTCACTGCCGCCCTGGAAGGCTCCTTCGAGATTGGCGAGCGGTTCTTTGACTGGGACGCCGGCTACATGTTCAATGAAGCCGACACCACCATCATCAACAACGGCAACTTCTACATCCCGGCCGTGGCCGCTGCGGTAGGTTCCTCGTTCAAGGATCCGGCCACCGGCAAGATCGTATGCGGCACCCCGGGCAATGTGATCGCCGGCTGCGTGCCGTGGAACCCGTTTGCCGGCTTCGGCACTGGCGCAGTGGAAAATTCGCTGGATGACCCGGCCGTGCGCGACTTCCTGTTCAAGCAGGAGCACGCCGTCGGCAAGATGCGCACCCAGAACTACTTCGCCAACCTGGCCGGCTCGCTGTTCACCCTGCCGGCCGGTGACCTCGGCTTTGCCGTGGGCTATGAGTACCGCAAGGAAGAAGGTGGCTTCACTCCGGATGCGATTGCCCAGTCTGGCGACTCGACCAACCTGGCTTCGGGCCCGACCTATGGCTCGTACACCGTCAACGAAGGCTATCTGGAACTGAACGTGCCGATCCTGGCTGACCTGCCGGGTGCCAAGGAGCTGACCTTCGACGCTGCCACGCGCTACTCCAAGTTCGACACCTTCGGCAATACCACCAACAACAAGTTCGGCCTGAAGTGGCGTCCGATGGACGACCTGCTGGTGCGCGCCACCTATGCAGAGGGCTTCCGTGCCCCGACCATCGGCAACCTGTACGGCGGCGGCTCGCAGACCTTCGCCAACGGCTTCCAGGACCCCTGTGACGTGGTCTACGGCAAGGCCGCCAATTCGGCCCGCTGCCTGCAGGATGTCGGCGCCGGCTTCCGTCAGCTGAAGCAGGGCTTTGTGCCGATCACCGGCCCGAACGGCAACCAGACCCCGGTCCCGTTTGTTTCCGGCTCCAACCCGCTGCTGCAGCCGGAAACCTCCACCTCCAAGACCCTCGGCCTGGTCTACAGCCCCAGCTATGCCCAGGGCCTGAGCATGGCGCTTGACTGGTGGAAGGTACGCATCGACGACACCGTCGTGTCGGACTCGCCGAACGCGATCATGAACGATTGCTACCTCGACCAGATCGAATCGCGCTGCGCCATGTTCAAGCGTGACCCGGCCCAGGGCAACATCGTCAGTGAACTGACCTATGGCATGCGCAATGCCGGTTACTACCTGACCGAAGGCTTCGACTTCGACGTCAACTACGGCCTGGATACCGACTGGGGCCGTTTCAGCGCCAAGTGGGCCACCACCTACGTCAGCAAGTTCGAAATCAAGAGCACCAACGACAAGGACGCCATGCCGGGTCAGGCCAATGGCTTCGAGGACTACTTCCGCACCCGCTCCAACCTGCACCTGGGCTGGAACAAGGGCGACTGGGGTGTCAACTGGGGTGTGCGTTACTACTCCGGCACCAAGGAAGACTGCACCCCGGGTTATGGCTGTAGCGATCCGGACTACTTCAGCCCGACTGCCGGCAAGGTCCTGCCGCAGAACCGCCTGAGCTCGGTCACCTTCAACGACCTGCAGGTTTCCTGGCAGGCTCCGTGGAATGCCCGTGTTGCCATCGGTGCCAACAACGTGTTCAACCGCGTCGGCCCGATCATGTACAGCCAGGCGGCTTCGAACTTCTCGTACTACGGCGGCTTTGACACCGGTCGCTTCCTGTACCTGAAGTACAACCAGAAGTTCTGATCACCCCGTTGATCTGATCTGAAGGTGACTACGGCCCCGCAAGGGGCCGTAGTTGTTTGCGCCACCATAATTCGCGCCACGACCGCGCCCCCGGAGCCACGTACTGTCCGCGGTCAATTCCACGGGCACAAAAAACGGCAGCCCGCAGGACTGCCGTACTTGCGCAGGATTGACCCGCTATCAGCGGTCTTGCAGCGGAATCAAGGTCTGGATCATGTGCTCGACATAGGATTCAAACTCCTCGCGTTGCTGGCGCGGCTGCTGCAGGTGCATGTTCAGCTGCAGGAAACCGACATAGGCGGCATAGGCCAGGCGGGCACGGTGCTGGGCCGCGGCCCCTTCCAGCCCGGCCTGCTGGAAGGCCTTGACCAGGTAGTCCAGGCGCCGGCGCGAGATGCGGTCGATCACCGGGCGCACCATCGGGTGGTCCAGCGCCTTGAGCAACTCGGAATAAATGATGTGCGGGGTGACCTCATGGGCAGCCAGCAGGAACAGCGCGCGCAGGCGCTCGCCCGGATCGGCCACATCTTCCAGGCTGCCGAACACATCCTGCTGCTCGAACAGCTCCCAACGCTCAAGTGCGGCCTGCAGCAGCGCATCGCGCGAGGGGAAATGCCAGTAGAAACTACCCTTGGTGACCCCCAACCGGCGGGCCAGCGGTTCGACTGCAACCGCATTCACGCCCTGCTCGGCAATCATGTCCAGTGCCGCCTGGGCCCAGTCATCGGCGCTCAGGCGCTGGTTGCGCCCCCGGGCCGGCACGGATTGGCCGGCAGTGCTGTTTTCGATCGTCATCTGCCGATTTAACCATACGAATGACGCTTTGGCAGTATGTAAATATGCCTACAGAGCAAGCGCATGCATTTCCATACCGACCAGTATTGACTTCTTGGCCGGCCAATCCATACCATTAGGTATGGACAAGTTCGCGCCCTCGTCAAGTCAGCTCAGCGGTACCTTCACTACCGCCGATGGCTGTGTCCTGGCCACTGATTGCCTGCCCGGCGCCCGTACGCCCGTGCTGTTTGCCCATGGCTTTGGCCAGACCCGCCACAGCTGGGCAGGCACTGCCAGGCAACTGGCCCTGCACGGCCATCCCAGCCTGGCCTATGACGCGCGCGGGCACGGGCAGTCGGCCTGGAACCCAGCCAGCCAGGCATATGCACCGGATCAATTCATCGATGACCTGATTGGAGTCAGCGGCCAGCTGTCCCAGGCCCCGGTGCTGGTGGCCGCTTCAATGGGCGGACTGTTCGGCCTGATGGCACAGTCGCGCTGGCCCGGCCTGTTTTCGGCGATGGTGCTGGTGGACATCACCCCGCGCTGGGAACCGCGCGGGGTGGAACGCATCCTGGCCTTCATGAGCGCCCACCCCGACGGCTTCGGCAGCCTAGATCAGGCGGCCGATGCCATTGCGCACTACCAGCCGCAACGCGAGCGCAAGAGCGAAGCGGCCCTGCGCAGCATCCTGCGCGAAGGCGCCGACGGCCGCCTGCGCTGGCACTGGGATCCACGCCTGCTGGCTGAACTGGGGCGTGGTGCCGAAGCCCATCAGCAGGCCATCGCCCAGGCCGCGAGCCAGGTTGACTGCCCGCTGCTGCTGATCAGCGGTGGCCGCAGCGACATGGTCAGCCCGGCCACCATCGATGAATTCCTGCAACTGGTACCCCACGCCCGTCACACCCGGCTGCCAGCCGCCACCCACATGGTGGCCGGGGATGACAACGATGCATTTACCACTACTGTGATGCAGTACCTGGACGCTTTGCCGGCACTTGCCACCGGCCTTGAGTCCGCCACCACGCACCTGACCGGAGCCCTGCAATGACCATCGTGATTCCTTTCCTGGCACTCGTGCTGGCAGGCGGCCTCGTCGCCTACCACCGCAAGGGCCTGTTCCTGTGGACCCTGCTCAGTGCCGCAGCACTGGCCGCCTGCTGGTTTGCCGGGGTCCACCCGACCGCGGTGATCGTGGCAGCGGCTATCGTGGCGGTGGTCAGCGCCATCGTGCTGGTGCCGTTCCTGCGCAAGCCGCTGATCAGCTCGCCGTTCATGGCCTTCTTCCGCAAGGTGCTGCCGCCGCTGTCGCAGACCGAACGCATTGCCCTGGAAACCGGCTCGGTCGGCTTTGAAGGCGAGCTGTTCACCGGCGCCCCGGACTGGAACATCCTGCTGAACTACCCCAAGCCGCAGCTCACCGACGAGGAGCAGGCCTTCCTCGACGGCCCGGTGGAAGAGCTGTGCCGGATGACCAACGATTTTGAAATCACCCATGTCCACGCCGACCTGCCGCCGGAAATGTGGGAGTTCATCAAGAAGAACAAGTTCTTCGGCATGATCATCCCGAAAGAATACGGCGGCCTGGGTTTCTCGGCGCTGGCCCACCACAAGGTGATCCAGAAACTGGCTTCGATCTCCTCGGTGGTGTCCTCCACCGTCGGCGTGCCCAACTCGCTGGGCCCGGGTGAGCTGCTCAACCACTACGGCACCCCGGAACAGAAGGATTACTACCTGCCGCGCCTGGCTGTGGGTACCGAAGTGCCCTGCTTCGGCCTGACCGGCCCGTTCGCAGGCTCCGACGCCACCTCCATTCCGGACTACGGCATCGTCTGCAAGGGCATGTGGAAGGGCGAGGAAGTGCTCGGCCTGAAGCTGACCTTCGACAAGCGCTACATCACCCTGGCCCCGGTCGCCACCCTGATCGGCATGGCCTTCCGCATGTACGACCCGGATCACCTGCTGGGCGATGTGGAAGACATCGGCATCACCCTGGCCCTGCTGCCGCGTGACACCGACGGTGTGGAAATCGGCCGCCGCCATTTCCCGCTCAACTCCACCTTCCAGAACGGCCCGATCCGCGGCAAGGACGTGTTCATCCCGCTGAGCCAGATCATCGGTGGCCCGGACAAGCGCGGCCTGGGCTGGAACATGCTCAACGAGTGCCTGGCCGTCGGCCGTTCGATCACCCTGCCCTCCACCGGCTCCGGTGGTGCCAAGGCCGGCGCGGTGGTCACCGGTGCCTATGCCCGCATCCGCAAGCAGTTCGGCCTGTCGGTCGGCCGCTTCGAGGGCGTGGAAGAAGCCCTGGCCCGCATTGGTGGCAAGGCCTACAAGATCAGCGCCCTGTCCCAGGCTACCGCCGCGGCGGTGGACCGTGGCGATGTGCCGTCGGTGCCGTCGGCCATTGCCAAGTACCACTGCACCAACATGAGCCGTGAGGTCATCACCGACGTGATGGACATCATCGGCGGCAAGGGCATCATCCTGGGGCCGCGCAACTTTGCCGGCCGCAGCTGGCAGGCCAGCCCGATCGCGATCACCGTGGAGGGGGCCAACATCATGACCCGCTCGCTGCTGATCTTCGGCCAGGGCGCAATCCTGTGCCACCCGTGGGTGCTCAAGGAAATGAAGGCCGCGCAGAACGAGAACCGTGCCGAAGGCCTGCGTGACTTCGACCAGAGCCTGTTCGGCCACATCCGCTTCGGCTTCTCCAATGCCGTGCGTTCGTTCTGGTTCGGCCTGACCGGCTCGCGCTTCGGCGCTGCCCCGGGCGATGCCTACACCCGCCGCTATTTCCGCAAGCTGGACCGTTACTCGGCCAACCTGGCGCTGATGGCCGATATCTCGATGATGACCCTGGGCGGCAAGCTGAAGTTCAAGGAAGGCCTGTCCGGCCGCCTGGGCGATGTGCTCAGCCACATCTACATGACCAGCGCCATGCTCAAGCGCTACCACGATGAAGGCGCCCCGGTGGCCGAACAACCGCTGCTGGCCTGGGCCTTCCATGACAGCGTGCACAAGATCGAGGACGCCCTGTCGGCGGCCCTGCGCAACTTCCCGATCCGCCCGGTGGGCTGGCTGATGTGGGCCCTGGTGTTCCCGCTGGGCCGTCGTGCCGAGGCCCCGGGTGACCGTCTGGGCCACCGCGTGGCGGCCCTGTTGATGTCGGCCAACCCGGCCCGCGACAGCCTGGCCCGCGGGGTGTTCCTGACCCCGGGCGAAAACAACCCGGGCGGCCGCATCGCCAGCTACCTGGACAAGGCCATTGCCGCCGAGC
>JBJEWP010000072.1:0-12023 GCA_051885115.1 Stenotrophomonas sp.
GCGGTGGCCGCCGTCACCGTTGCCTGCGGGGGGGCGCGGCGGGCGATGGCCATGGTTGGGGCCACCCGGCTGGTCGGGACGGTGCTGCGGCGGGCGATGGCCATGGCCGTGCCCCGGGCGGTGGTTCGGCGGGACGACAATCGGGCGCACCACCACCGGGCGGTAGGGGTAATAGCCGTTGCCGTAGTAGCCGTAATCGCCGTAACGGTAGCTGCCGTACGGGCTGTAGTCGTACTGGCCATGGCCATACGGGCTGGAGTTGCCACCGCCGTAGCCGTGGTAGTAGCCGCTGCCACCACCCACATAGTCATAGGTGGTGCAGCCGGACAGCGCCAGCAAGGCAGCGGCAGCAATGGCAAAACGCTTGATCATGACGGTCCCCCTGAGGTGGGTTGCATTGCGCAGCATCAGTGCAGGCGATTGAATCGCCACTTAATCCCCCGGTACAGGGGCGTTGTGCGCAACAGCCACGTGGTCGCGGTGATGTGAAGGCTGGGCTAATCTTGGCAGATGATCCGGCCCTCCACCGTCCTGGCGTTGTGCAAAGACCACCGGCGTGGTGCGCCGGGGCGCAGGCATGTCCGTGCAGGGGCGGGGCAATGAGGCGGCGGCGGGGCCTGTGGGGGTGGAGCTGGCGCCTGCTGCTGTTGCTGCTGTTGTGGTTGCTGGGTGTGGGCACCTGGGTGGTCTGGGTTGGCCACGACGACCAGGCACGCCCGGCCGATGCCATCATCGTGCTTGGAGCGGCCGCCTATGATGCGCGGCCTTCGCCGGTGTTCGAGGAACGCATCCGCCATGGCCTGGACCTGTACCAGCGCGGATTGGCTCCGCGGCTGATCTTCACCGGCGGTTTCGGTGGCAGCGGCGCGCGTTTTGCCGAGTCGGAAGTGGCCAAGCGCTATGCATTGCGGCACGATATTCCGGACGAAGCGATCCTGATCGAGACCCACTCGCGCAGCACTCGGCAGAACCTGCTCTACGCACGTGAGCTGATGCGCAGCCACGGGATCCACACGGTGATCCTGGTCAGCGACCCGCTGCACATGGCCCGGGCCCTGCGCCTGAGTCGCGAACTGGGCATCGAGGCGGTGGCCAGTGCCACCCCCAGCACGCGCTTCCGCTCGGTGCGCAGCAGCTGGCGTTTTCTTGCCCAGGAAATCTATTTCTTCCACCGCGATCTGTTCGAACAGCTGCGCCGCTGGTGGGACGAGAAACATCCTTAGATCGGAGCCCCGAGATGACTGATGCCATGCCGCGTGCGGCCACCCTGGCCTTGCTGCAGCGCTACTACGATGCCTTCAACGGCCAGGACTGGGCCGGGATGCTCGACTGCCTGGCCGAGGACGTGGCTCATGACCTCAACCAGGGCGTGCGCGAGATTGGCCGCCCGGCCTTTGCCGCGTTCCTGGCGCGGATGGCCACCTGCTACCGCGAGCAGCTGGAGCCGGTGGTGGTGATGGCCAGTGATGACGGCAGCCGTGGCGCGGCCGAATACGTGGTGCACGGCACCTACCTGGCCGACGACGAAGGCCTGCCGCCGGCCAGCGGACAGCAATACCGGCTGCCGGGCGGGGCATTCTTTGCGGTGGAAAACGGCCGGATCAGCCGGGTCAGCAACTATTACAACCTGGAAGACTGGATCGACCAGGTGTTGCCGGAAGACGGCTACTGATTGACCAGGCCACCACTGATGCAACGGGGCGCAAGGCGCCCCGTTGTTGTTTCAGCCCGCTGCCGGGCAGGCTGGTAGCGCGGGCGCTCAGGATTGCTTGCGACGGATCGGGATGGCGCTGATCGGCACGGCGGCGATGTCCTGGCCCTGCTCGCGGATCGGGGTGCCGGCTTCCGGTGCCCAGGCGTGGGCGTAGAGCACTTCCCAGGTGCTGGGCAGGCGGCCATCGGCGGTGCGCAGGGCCTCGTATGCGGCGCTGGCGGCGGCAAAACGTCCGCGCCCGGTCAGGGTCCGGCGGCGGTCGGCCCGTGCATTGCGGTAGCCCAGGGCACGCAGTTCGGCCATCAGGGCCGGCAGGTCGGCATAGGTGAGGGTGAAGAGGTCGCGGTCGATCACCGGGTCGCGGAAGCCGGCACGCATCAGTGCATCGCCGAAAGTGGCAATCGGGGCGAACGGATGCACGTGGGGGGCGCTGTCGGCCTGGCTGAAGGCGTAGTCCAGCTCGCCCAAGGTTTCGCTGCCGTAGGTGGAGCACAGCAGCAGGCCGCCGGGCTTGAGCACCCGGCGGAAGCCGGCCAGGGTGGCCGGCAGGTCGTTGACGAAGGGCAGACACAGGTTGGACACCAGCAGGTCCACGCTGGCTTCGGCCAGCGGCAGGTTGGCGGCATCGCCGGCCAGCCGGTTGAACGGCTTCCACCAGCCGGCCCGGGCCTTGGCCTGCTGCAGCATGGGCAGGGCGGCATCGATGGCGATCACCCGTGCCTTGGGCCAGCGCTTCTTGAGCAGTGCGGCCTGCTCGCCGGTACCGCAGCCGACTTCGGCAATCACCGCTGGCTGGCGGTCATCCAGGTAATCCAGCGACTCGAACAGGCGCTTGCCGGCCTCCTGCGGCAGCGCGGCGGCGGCATCAAAGCGGGTGGCGGCCTGGCCGAAGTGGCGACGGATCAGTGAGGGGTCCAACAGGGACATGGGGGGCATCCAACCGGGGCCGCCGGCAGGCGGCATGACAACAAGGGCAGTCAGGCCAGTTGCTGCTGGAACTCCAGAACCATCCGGCTGACTGCAGCAGTATCGCCGAGGAACGGCGCATGGCCTGTGCCGGCAACGGTGAGTGACTGTGCGAGGGGGGCCAGTGTAGCGGCTGCGGCCATGCTGGCCGGGGCCGCCAGGCGGTCACGTTGGCCGGCCAGCCAGCAACTGGGCACGCGCAGGCCCGGCAACTGGCCGCGCAGGTCGGTGTCCAGCAGCAGCCGGCCGCCCTGTTCGACCCCCAGGGCAGACGGGTGGCCGACAGCGAGCAGGGCATCGCGCAGGGTGGCCGCGGCCTGTTGACCGCCAGGCAGGTTGATCAGGTCCAGGGCCAGGAAGCGGTCCACGGTGTCGGCATAGTGCGCCTGCATGTGGGCAATGAAACCCTGCAGCACATCGGCGGCAATGCCGTGCGGCCAGTCGGCCTTGCGCACAAAACAGGGGCTGCTGGCCAGGCAGACCAGCCCGTGCAACCGTCCCGGTGCCTGCAGTGCGGCCTGTTGGGCGACCAGCCCACCCAGTGACCAGCCCACCCACAGCGCCGGCGGCACCTGCGCCAGCACGGCCGCGGCCCAGCCATCGAGCGTGGCCGGGACCGGCTGCTGCTGGCTGCGGCCATGGCCGGGCAGGTCGACCGTGTACAGGGTGAAGTGCCGGCGCAGTTGCGCCTGCAAGGGGGCGAACACGCCGCCGTGAAGACCCCAGCCATGCAGCAGGACCAGCGCCGGGCCGTCGCCCTGGATATCCACATGCAACATCGCTCAGGCCTGCTGGGGCTGCAGCAGGGGAACCTGCAGGCGGGCACTGTCGTTGAGCCGGGCGATGGACTCGGCCAGCTGGTCCAGCTGCGCCGGCTCGTGCAGGGCCGACAGCTGCAGGCGCAGGCGGGTGCACGGTTCGCCGGGGTCATGCCCGGCCGGGCTGGCAAATACCCGCAGGCCGCGCCGGGCCAGGGCGGCCTGCCACTGGCCCGCTTCGCCGGCCAGCTCCAGGCACAGCAACGGCCCGGAAGGATGGGGGGCGTTGATGCCCAAGCCGGCCAGCCGGCTGTGCAGTTGTTGCACCAGCTCGTGCAGGCGCTGCCGGCGCCAGCCATCGCGGCGGGCCAGTTTGACCGCGACCAGGGCGGCGGCGGCGATGGCGATGGGTGGGCGCGGGTGTTCGTGCTGCGCGCCGACCTGCTCCAGGTACTGGATCAAGGTGGTATCGGCCAATACCACCGCGCCCTGCAGGCCGAAGGCGTGTTCCAGCGAGATCACCAGGGCGGTGACTGCGCCGGATGGCAGGCCGGCCAGCTCCAGGCTGCCTCCGCCGTTTTCGCCGCAGACACCGATGGCGTGCACGTCATCCACCAGCAGGTGTGCCTGGTGGCGCTTGGCGGCCAGGGACAAGGTGCGCAGCGGTGCCAGCTGGCCATCGGCCTGGAACAGCCCTTCGCTGACCAGCAGGGCCAGCCCGCGTGGCGACTGGCGCAATTGCCACGCCGCGCCTTCGGCATCACGGTGCGGGTAATGGCGCAGGCGGCAGCCGGTCAGGTGGGTGGCCTGGATCAAGGCCGGGGTGTTGAGGTGGTCATGCAGGCACAGGTCCTGCTCATCGCCCAGCAGGGCTTGCTGTACGGCCAGCCGGGCCTGGGCCAGGCTCTGGTAGCTGCGTGCGGCGGCAAAACCCAGCCAGCCGGCCAGCTCGCTCTCCAGCCGGGTGTGCTCGTGGCTGTGTTCGCCGGCCTGCATGCCCAGGCGTGCCGCACTGTCCTGCAGCGCACCCAGCACCTGGAAGTGACGTGCCAGACCCAGGTAGTCCGGGCTGGCAAAGTCCAGCACCGGCATGGCACGGGTCTGCAGGGGTTCCACCGGCAAGTGCTGCGGCGGCCGTTGTTGCAGGCGTTGGTACAGGGTCGGGCGGGTCATGGCGGGCCGGCATTGTGCTGCTGACGAGGGCGATCAGGGTAACGGTTGCCGACCCTGGCGGCATCCTTTGCCGATATCCGTGCGGGGGCAGCACCGGCCCCTTGCCGGGGGAGTGGCCGATGGCCGGGCACGTCACCACGGCAGATGCTGGGGCCGGTTGTCACTGGGGGCATGGCATGGCGGGGTTGCTGGGTCGTCTGGCGGGGTACCTGTTGCCACTGCACTGCCGCCTGTGCAGCCAGCCGGGAGACAGCGGCCTTGACCTTTGCCTGGCCTGCCGGCAGGCGGCATGGCCCAATGTGCCGGCCTGCGCGCGCTGTGCCTTGCCGCTGGCATTGCCGGAAGAGGAAGTCTGCGGTGCTTGCCTGCGCCGTCCCGGGCGTCTGCTGGCCTGTCATGCCGCCTGGCGCTATGGGCCCACCCTCGATGCGCTGGTGCGCCGTTACAAGTTCGAGCAGGACCTGGCCGCCGGGGCCGTGCTGGCAGGGCTGATGCTGCAGCAACCACCGCCCTGGCTGGAAGGGCAGGTGTTGGTGCCGGTGCCGCTGCACCGTACGCGGCTGGCGCAGCGCGGCTATGACCAGGCCCATGAGCTGGCGTGCCTGCTGGCCACCGGCTGTGGCCTGCGGTGTGTGGCGGGCTTGCGCAGGCAGCAGGCCACCGCTGCCCAGTCGGGGCTGGACCAGGCACAGCGGCGGCGCAACCTGCGTGGTGCGTTTGTCTGTGCTGGTGGTCGCTTGCCCGAATCGGTGGTGCTGGTCGATGACGTGATGACCACCGGCGCCACCCTGGAAGCGGCGGCCAGGGCCCTGATGACGGGCGGAGTCAGGCAGGTGCGGGCCTGGGTGGCGGCCCGCACCGTGTGAGTGCTCAGCCTGCCGCCGGCAGGTACAGCGCACCCAGCAAGCCGGCAAACACGGCCGCGCCGACCCAGTTGTTGTGCAGGAAGGCAGCAAAGCACGGGCCGCGCTCGCGTTTGCGGGCAATCCAGAACTGCCAGCCGATCAGCGTGACGGCCAGGCCCAGCCCTGCCCAGTACGGCCAGGCCAGCCCGGCCTGACGGCCGACCAGGGCCAGGGCAGTGACAAACAGGCTGTACAGGACGGCCTGGATCACCAGGTCCAGTTCACCGAACAGGATGGCGGTGGAGTGCGAGCCCACTTTCAGGTCATCGTCGCGGTCGACCATCGCATACCAGGTGTCATACGCGGTGGACCACAGCACATTGGCGATCAGCAGCAGCCAGCCAATGGCCGGCACCGTGCCGGTGATTGCAGTGAAGGCCATCGGGATGCCCCAGCCGAAGGCCAGGCCCAGATACACCTGGGGCAGGTGGGTGTAGCGCTTCATGTAGGGATAGGAGGCCGCCAGCAGCACGGCCACCACGCTCATCGCGATGGTCTGCCAGTTCAGGGTCAGCACCAGGGCGAAGGCGGCCAGCATCAACACCGCGAACAGCTGCAGTGCATCGCGACCACGCAGGGCACCGCTGGCCAGCGGCCGGTCCTTGGTGCGCTGCACGTGTGGGTCCAGCCAGCGGTCGGCATAGTCATTGATCACGCAGCCGGCCGAACGGGTCAGCCACACCCCGGCAGTGAATACGAACAGTGTCCACAACGGCGGGGTGCCGCCTGCTGCCAGCCACAGGGCCCACCAGGTTGGCCAGAGCAGGAGCAGGGTGCCGATCGGGCGGTCGGCGCGCATCAACTTCCAGTACAGCGCCAAGCGCGAAGGCGGTGTTGCGGGTGATTGGGAATAGCGTTCGTAAGACATGCCACAAGGTTACCAGCCGGGGCAGTGACTGGTGCCTGTCGATGCTGGTGGACACCTGCCAGCGCTGCCATTGGCGGGCAAGTGTGCGGAATCCAAAAAAAACCGGCCAAGGCTGCTCATCTGCACTGGTTTTCAGCTACAATCGCCAGCCTGCATTGCGCTTGGCCAACTGCCGAATGCAATGTTTGCAAGGACATGCGCCTGTAGCTCAGCCGGATAGAGTAGTGGCTTCCGAAGCCATTGGTCGGGGGTTCGAATCCCTCCAGGCGCGCCATACAGTCAACTGGCTTGCTGCCAGTGCACGAAGACCCCGCCAATGCGGGGTTTTTTGTTTTCTGCGGGCCGTACTGGTGCATTGGCCGCCAGGGCTGCAGGTGGCGTGCCGCCCGGCACGGTTGCCGCTGCGCTATGTGCGCTTGGTGGTCAATGGCTCTTGCCGCGGTTGGCGTTGGCCGTCTCGCTGCCCTTGTTGAACGGGCTGTAGGGGTTGAAGTTGGCCATGGCGCTGCGGAACAGCCCGGCAGCCGCCGGTGGTGCACCGAGGATCAAGGTGCTAAGGATCAACCCGGTGGCAGCCTGCAGCCGGGCCATGTTGTAGATGCCGCCGGCATCGATGCCCGGGCCGGGCGCCAGAAGGGCGTCGCTCAGCCACAGGGTTGCCCCCATGGCCACCACCAGGTCCATGGCCAGGCTGATGGCCACGCTCAGCACGGCCAATGAGACCTGGCAGGCGACCAGGGCGCCCAGCCAGCCGCGGAACAGGCTTTCTGTCTGTTTGAACACCAGACAGAGCACAAAGAAAGGACCCAGGCCGAGCAGCAAGGCCAGCATGAAACGGTTGAGTACCATCAGCGCACTGCCCACCACCGCCGGGCTGGCTGCGCCCAGGCTGGCCAGTTCGCTGCTCTTGTCGCGCAGGCTGGCCGCCTGCGGGTCATCGCCGGTTTCAATCTGCTGCAGCCGTGAATAGGCCAGGTCCATTACCGCGAACCCGCGGTCGATGTCGGCCAGCATGGCGCCGCGCGGCTTGCCCGATACCAGGCTCACGGCGGTATCGCTGATGCCGTCGGTGAGCAGCCGGTAGAGCGAGTCGTGTTGCAGTGCTGCGGTGCTGGCCAGCATCACCACGACGCTGACCCGCAACAGGTCCAGCACCTGGGCCATCATCGAGTCACGTTGGCGGGCGCCGATGATTTCCCAGCCGCGCCACAGTATCCACAGGGTGAGCAGGGGCAAGGCAACGCTCAGCATGAGGTTGCCGATGCGATCGAGCAGGTTGCTGGCGTACTGCTCCAGTTCACTGTCGATGAAGCGTTTGATCAGTGAAAAGTACAGGGCATCTTCCAGTTGTGCTGACCCATTGCCGAGCATGACCAAGGCCCTCAACGACGCTTGTCTGCGGCCAGCTTCAGGCTGGCCTGGAACAGCAGCAACTGTGCCTGGCGGGCCAAGGGGCTGCGCTCGGCCTGGCCATGGAAGTACGTACGCAGCTGCTGCACGTAATGCTGCTGAAGGTTCTCCACATAGCTGTCGTGTGACTGCATCAAGGACTGGCTGAACTGCAGGTCGATCTGCAGTTGTGACTGGAAGGCCGCCATGCGGCTGATATGCGATTGCAGCAGGCCGCTCTGGGTGCTTTCCAGCTGGCTGCGTTCGTCAAGCATGTCCAACCACTGCTGCTCGCGTTGCTGCAGCTGCTGCTGGAGCACGATGGCGGTGTTGTAACGGCGGTTCTGGGCCTGCACCCACTGGCTGCAGGCCTGGCGAAGCATGGCCGATGGAGTGCGGGCATGGCTGCAGCGTTGTTCCACATCCTGCTCCTGCTCACGCAGTGCCTGCTGGTGGCGCAGGCTGCGCTGGCCGCGGTAGCCGCGGCGGTCAATCAGGTGCTGGGCGTGGCCTTTTTCGTTGATGCTGGCCAGTTGTTTCTGGACCTGCAGCTGTTCCTGCAGTTGCTTGAGCTGGGCGATGCTTTCGGCCCAGTTGCTGGCATCGAACACCGGCATGCCCGAGGCCTGTGCGGCAAAACCACTGGCCAGCAGGCCGATGAAGACGAGGCGGTGGCCGCATGCGTGCAACGCGTGGGTGATCTTCCGTGATCGGGTCATGATGGGCTCCTGACACTGGCGGGCGTTGCCGCATGCGGCAAGCCCACTGTGCAGCCGGAGGCAGCCCGAGGCTGTCGGGGAACACCGCCCGTTGTGGTGGTGCTGTGCAGCGGTACCAGGCCGGTTTTGTCTGCCGGCAGGCTAGATGGCCTGCTCCGGCGCTGTTTGCCGGTAGCCCAGGGCCTCGGCCAGTGCGGCCCGGCTGATGACCGTGCTGCCTTCCAGGTCGGCGATGGTGCGGGCCACACGCAGGCTGCGCTGGACCGCGCGCATGGACAGCTGCAGGCGTTGCGCGGCCTGCTCCAGCAGCTGCTGTTGTGCGTCATCCAGCGCGCAGTGGGTGAAGGTGCCGGCCGCATCCAGATGGGCATTGGTACACCCCTGGCGTTGCCATTGACGCTGCTGCGCGCGGGCAACGCGCAGGGCAATGCTGGCGCTGTCTTCGGCCGGGGCAACGGGTTTGGCCAGCAACTCCAGTGGCAGCCGGGGAATGCGCAGCTGCAGGTCGATGCGGTCCAGCAGCGGGCCGGAGAGGTGCCCGGTGTAGCGGGCGATGCGCTCGTTGCTGCAGCGACAGCGGCCGCTGATGTCCCCGGCCCAGCCGCAGGGGCAGGGGTTCATCGCGGCAATCAGCTGGAACCGGGCCGGGAAGGTGGTGCTGCGTGCGGCCCGGGCGATGGTTACCTGGCCGGTCTCCAGTGGTTCGCGCAGGACTTCCAGCACCGCGCGCTGCCACTGGGTCAGCTCGTCCAGGAACAGTACGCCATTGTGGGCCAGGGATATTTCGCCGGGCCGTGGGTGCGAGCCGCCGCCGACCAGGGCAACGGCGCTTGCACTGTGGTGTGGGGCACGAAACGGGCGCTGGCGCCAGTTGCCGGGCGTTGCCGCCGCGCTGTGGCCCAGGCCATGGATGGCGGCAGTCTGCAGGGCCGCAGTTTCGTCCAGTGGGGGCAACAGGCCGGGAAGGCGGCTGGCCAGCATGCTCTTGCCACAACCGGGCGGGCCGACCAGCAACAGGTGATGGCCGCCGGCGGCGGCTACTTCCAGCGCACGCCGGGCCTGTGTCTGGCCGCGCACATCGCGCATGTCCGGGCCGCTGGATGGCGGTATTGCCGGTGCGGGCTGCGGCCGTTCCAGTTCCTGCTGGCCGCTCAGCCCCGCGCACACCTGCAGCAGGGTGGTGGCCACGTAGGTGTCGGCATGGCTGACCAAGGCCGCCTCATGCGCATTGGCGGCAGGCAGGATCAAGGTGTTGCCTGCCTGGTGGGCGGCCATCACGGCCGGGATGACCGCATCGACCTTGCGCAGTTCGCCGGTCAGGGCGAGTTCGCCGACAAACTCCTTGCCGCTCAACGCGTCCAGCGGGATCTGGCCACTGGCAGCCAGGATGCCCAGGGCAATGGGCAGGTCGAAGCGGCCACCTTCCTTGGGCAGGTCGGCCGGGGCCAGGTTGATGGTGATGCGACGCTGTGGCCACTCGAAACGGGCGCAGAGCAGGGCGGCACGGACCCGGTCGCGTGACTCGCGTACCGCTGCCTCGGGCAGGCCGACGATCTGCACGGCCGGAAGGCCGCCGGAAAGATGCACCTCCACCCGTACGGCGGGGGCATCAATGCCGGCGCGGGCACGGCTGTGCACCAGCGCCAGGCTCATGATGTGCTGCCGTCAGGGAGTGCTGTCGCCGTCATGTTGGCGGGCCTCCATGGCCGCTACGGTCTTTTCCAGTGCCTCCAGCTTTTCCCGGGTGCGTTGCAGTACCGCGCGCTGGATGTCGAACTCCTCGCGGGTGACCAGGTCCAGCTTGGACAGCCCGGCCTGCAGGGCGCCGCGAAAGGCCTCCTGCACGTCCTGTTGGGACTGGCGCAGGCCCGGCGGGACCAGGTCACTGAGGCGGCGGGCCAGTTCGTCAATGTGCTTCAAGTCGATCATGGGCGGTTCCTGTGGGGGCATGTCCAGACTGCCATGCCGCTGGGAGTTGGTCATCGGCAGGGCAAGGCGGTGATGGTAAGGCCATTGCCCGGCTGCCTGCCCGCCGGTGGGCAGGTATGCTGTGGGGAAATGCAGCGGGCAGGAGCGCAGAACAATGAAAATGGTGATGGCCATCGTCAAGCCATTCAAGCTGGATGATGTGCGCGAGGCGCTGGCAGAGCGTGGGGTGACCGGGATCACGGTCACCGAAGTGAAGGGCTTCGGCCGCCAGAAGGGGCATACCGAGCTCTACCGCGGGGCCGAGTACGTGGTCGACTTCCTGCCCAAGGTGAAGCTGGAGGTGGCGGTGACCGACGAGCAGGCCGACGAGATTGTCGAGGCCATCGTGCAGGCCGCCGGCACCGGCAGGATCGGCGATGGCAAGGTGTTCGTATATGACCTGGGCCGGGTGGTGCGCATCCGCACCGGCGAGATGGACGCTGACGCGCTGTAAGTACGTGCGGTTGCCGCAATGACCAACGCCCCGAGGCAAGCGGGGCGTTGTGGTTTCAGGACGGGCGCGCAGCCAGTGCCTTGAAGCGCTGGTAGGCCTGCTTCCAGCTACTGCGGATCAGGCGTACCCAGGCTGGCTCGGCGACCTTGGCTGCCAGCTCGCTGGGCACCTCCGCACCGGTGGCACGCTTGCGCAGCTTGAGCAGGTTCTTCAGGTCACTGCGGCGCAACTGGCGGGCAATCGGGTTGTTGCGGCGCCAGCGCGGGGTGCGCCAGGCCGAGGTGAAGTCGATCAGCACCGGCACCCCGGCGGCCACCATGATGTTGGTGCCGTGCAGGTCGTTGTGGGTGATGCCCTGTTCGTGCAGGCGGTCCAAGGCCTTCTGCAGCTGGTCAAACAGCTGGGCATCGGCGGCCTGCAGGCTGCTCAGGGTCTGGCCGTTGACATACTCCATGCCCAGCGCCAGACCGCCGATCACCCCGAGCAGGGCCGGGGCGTGCTTCCAGCCGGTGAGTTGACGCAGGACACGGGCCTCGCGGCGGACCAGCAGACGGGCGAACGGGGCCAGCAAGGTGCCGCGGTAGCGGCGGTAGTCCTTGATCACGGCCAGACGGCCGTTCAAACGGGCCTGGTAGACATCGGGCTCGAGCAGGCGCTCGCCGCGCTTGAGCAGTTGTTGTTCGGATCGGGGGCGGCCGACGGTGTCGTCGGGCAGCATGGCAATGGCATTCATCAGGTTCTCCACACCGTGCGCGGGAATGGCCGCCGCTGCGTGGTGTCCGGGGCGCAGAGGGGGAGTGCGCCGATGACGGCAATTTTAGTACTGAGCGGTTCAGAAACCCTGAATGTAAAAAAAATGTGAGAGTGTGCGCATGGAATGGATTGTTCTGTGCAAGGCATCACAAAAAAACACCCCGCGGTTTCCCGCGGGGTGTGTGCCATTGGCGGTGGCCGAAAGGCTTACTCGCCCAGGGCCTTGGCCACGAACGGCGGGGATACCAGCGCCGCGTTGTGCTGGTGGGCGGTGTAGTACAGGGTGTCGAACGGCTTGGCAGCCGAATCGTCCTGGCGGAAGCCGAAGCCGAAGCCGGCCTGCTTGCTGGCCACGG
>JBJEWP010000073.1:0-11960 GCA_051885115.1 Stenotrophomonas sp.
CGGGCAGGCCTGGAACACCTCGCTGGCCTACCAGTTCATCGACTACAACGATGGCCTGCTGATGCAGCTGGGCAACCGCCGCGCCGATGGCAGCTATTTCAGTGCCAGCGGCAGCCCGTGGGGTGGTGGTGGCGTGCCGGGGATGGGCAACCTGATCCTGGCCAGCAACAACCTGGAAAGCCGCAGCCACTCGCTGCTGCTGGGTGTCGACAAGCCCTACAGCGAGGCCAGCCCGTGGAGCCTCAACCTGGCCTATACCTATACGGCCGCCGAGCAGAACGTGCATGAGCAGGATCCGGAATATGGCTGGTATTTCCCGGCCGGCGGCAGCTTCGGTGGGGCCTATACGCCGCGTCACCGCCTGGTGCTCAGTGGCTTTGGTGACATCGGTTACGGCATGAGCCTGTCGGGCAAGCTGACCCTGGCCAGCCACCTGCGCCGCTGGGGTGTGGACGGCACCGGTGGCTATGAAACCATCCGCAGCTATCAGCCTGACGGCAACATCGGCTTCAAGCAGTTCGACCTTTCGCTGGCCAAGACCTGGGACACCGGCAGCGACGTCAAGCTGAAGGTGCGTGCCGACGTGCTCAACGTATTCGACTGGCAGAACTGGGGCGGCTACGGCATGAACTGGGAGACCGGGGCCATCAATTCCTGGGACCAGTACGCCACCCGCACCTTCAAGCTGTCCTTCGGACTGGACTGGTAAGAACGGTGGCTGCGGCGGCCGCCTGTGTCTTTCGGCGCTGGCGGCCGTTGTCCTGACTGTTCACGATGCTTGGCTCGATGAGGGTGATGAGGTGGTGGCCGGTGAGATCGACGCTGTTGGCGTTGCTGGTGGTGATGGCGGTGCACGGGCAGGCAGGAGCCAATGCCCGCGTGCTGGAAGGGTTTGATGACCCGGCACGCTGGCGCCTGCAGGTATCCGAAGGTGCCCAGGCACGGCTGAGCCGCGTCGGTGGTGGTGATGGTGGCCGGGCACTGTGTGTGCAGGCCGATTTCGGCGCGCTGCCGGGCAGCGTGCGGCTCAGTGCGCCGCTGCCGTTGCAGTTGCCGGCTGATTCGGTACTGGTGCTTTCCAGTCGCGGCCAGGCGCCGCAGGCGCAGCTGTCGCTGCAGTTGGTTGATGCCGGTGGCCGGCGTCACGGCAGCCACCATGGCGGCCGGGCGCTGGGCAATCGCTGGCAGCCGCTGGACTGGCGGGTGTCCGATTTCACCGATGCTGCCGGTCAGGGGCTGGCCTTGCCGGCGGCAGCAAGCAGTATCGAATGGCGGCTGGCCTCGGCCAGCGGTGGCAAGGCGCAGTGGTGCCTGGACAGCCTGGCCATCGAACAGCGGCCGGCCGATACAACGCCGTTCGAGCCGGTGGCGCTGGCTGATACCGCCACCGCCCTGCAGCAGCGCATGGTCGATGGCCGCAGTGACACCCTGTGGGTCAGCAGCGGGGTCAAACAGCAGACGGTGAGCCTGGACCTGGGGCGTGAGCGCGAGGTGGGAGGGCTGCTGGTGCAGTGGGGAGCCGGCCTGCGTGCGGACCGCTACCGGGTGCAGGCCTCCCGTGATGGCCGACGCTGGCAAGTGCTGCGCACGGTCAATGGCGCCAGCGGCAATACCGACCGCCTGCGCCTGGGGCCGTTGCAGGCACGTTACCTGCGGCTGGACCTGGAGGACGGGCCGAACTGGCGTTACGGGATCGTCGACCTGCTGCCGCAGCCGGCCGCCTTCGGCCGCTCCACCGAGGCCTTCCTGGCCGAGGTCGGCAAGTCCTGGCCGGCATCGGTGCTGCCGGCCAGTCTGCACGGTGGCCCGCTGGGCTGGACCGTGCTCGGTGCGCCCGGCGCCCTGGCCCCGGTCTGGTTCAGTGAACAAGGGGTGGTTGAGCCGCGACCGGGGGTGTTCACCCTGGAGCCGCAGCTGCAGGTGGATGGCCAATGGTATGGCGCCAGTGATGCCGAGGTGTCCGCCCGTCATCAGCCTGGAGCCGCCCACAGTCGCTGGCAGCACGGCAAGGCCCGGCTGGATGTGCTGGCCAGCACTGGCCAGGACCGTGCCGGCCAGCCGTGGTTGCGCCTGCGTTACCGCCTGGCCAACCCCGATGGCCAGGCCCATCGTTATGCCCTGGCCTTGGCCGTGCGCCCATTCCAGCTGCACGCTGCCGGGCGTCTGGGCGACCTGCCCGGCGGGGTGGGGGGCATCCACCAGCTGGCGCTGGAGCCGGGCCGGGCCCGGGTCAACGGGAACACCGTGCTGTTGCCGGTGACCCCGGCGGCCCAGGTGTTTGCCAGCCAGTTCGATGCCGGGCTGGACCTGAACCTGCTGCGTGCGGCCCGGCTGCCGACCACCAGTCAGGCCGAAGACGCGGAAGGCCTGGCCTCCGGGGCGATGCTCTGGCGGCGCGAGCTGGCCGCTGGTGACAGCCACGAATGGGAGGTCTGGCTGCCGTTGTCCTCTGCAGCGGCCGCCACCGCGGCGCTGCCCGAAGGCTTCCAGTCCGCTGTACTGGCCGGTGAGGGGTGGGTGCTGCCGGGTGAGCAGGGCGGGGCGCTGGTGTCGGCCTGGCAGGCGGCGGTGGCGCGCATCCTGGCAGAGCAGGTCGGGCCCTGGCTGCGGCGTGACAGCCGGATGGCCATTGGTGGCGGCAATCGTGATGCGATGGCCATGGTCGATGCCTTGCTGCTGGCCGACCAGGGCGAGGCCGTGGTGCCCTGGCTGCTGGCCCGGATTGCCTCGGGCAGTACCGCCGATTGCCGGCTGTTGCAGCACTGGGCCGGGGTGGCTGCAGGCCTGCATGCCGCCGGTGGCTGGGGGGAACAACGGCTGCAGGCGCTGCAGCCCTGGCTGGCCACCGCGCGGCCGCGTTTTGCCGCCGCCGGCAGCTGTGCCGGTTCGACGCCGGCGGCGCTGGCGGCCAGCCAGCTGGACAGCCTGGTCTTGCCACTGATGCCGCCTGTCGAAGGGGAGGCCACAACAGCAGATCAGCCACCGCCTTCGCCAGCGGTGGTGGCCGGCGCCGCCCTGAAGGCGCCCGGCGAGGCAGTGTCACTGGCCCAGCGTCAGCAGATCTGGGAAGACGCCCTGGCCCAGCTCGACAACCAGCTGTTGCCGGGCTGGCAGCGCTGGGTGCGCGGGCAATCACGGGGTTTGCTCGATGCCCGCCAGGCAGCCGGGCAGGTGCGGGCGATCGCCGCGGTGGTGGTAAGTGAGCAGCACGACCACCTGCAGCTGCTGCCGGGCCTGCCGGCACAGGCCTGGCGTGATGGTCGGCTGCAGGTGCCGGGGTTGCTGACCCGCTGGGGCCGGCTGGGCCTGCAGGGGCGGCGCGAAGGCAATGACTGGGTGCTGCAGTTTGCCCCCGGCCTGCAGCTGCCGCCGGCCGGACTGGTGCTGGACTGGCCCTTCGCCGCACCACCGGCACCGGCGCTGGTCGATGGCCAGCTATTGCCTTGGCAGGATGGCCGCTTGCATCTGCGCCAGTTGCCGGCCGAGCTGCGCATCAGTCTGCCGTCGCCCTGAGTTGCAGGGCAACGGCACGCGGGCTGAGCCAGCCGCCTCAGCCCGGGTAGACCTCGCCGAACGGCCACGGCGAGCCATCGGCCAACAGGGGACCGGCATGGATGGACAGTGCGCCCTGGTCGGCACGCCCGACCAGCGTCCGGTTCAGTGCAAACAGGTTGCGCCCCAGGCTCTGGCCCACGGTGGTGGTATCACGCGCCAGCGGCCGCGCCGCCAGCGTGGCCTGGTCCAGGTGCACGTGCAGCTGGCCGCTGTTGCCATCCAGGCTGATCAGGTCGCCATCGACAAGCCGGGCCAGGGCGCCGCCACGGGCGGCCTCGGGGGTGACATGGATCGCCGCCGGGATCTTGCCCGAGGCCCCGGACAGCCGGCCGTCGGTAACCAGGGCAACCTTGCGCCCCTGGTTCTGCATCATCCCCAGCAGCGGGGCGAGCGAGTGCAGCTCGGGCATGCCATTGGCCTGCGGGCCCTGGAAGCGGACCACGGCGATGAAGTCCTGCGGCAGGGCGCCGGCGGCGTGCAGTTTGCTCAGTGCGGCCGGGTTGTCCACCACTACCGCCGGGGCGGTGACGCTGCGCTGGTCCGGCTTGACCGCCGACAGCTTGATCAGGGCCTGGCCCAGGTTGCCATCGAGCAGGCGCAGGCCGCCCTGGGCCTCGAACGGGTCGGCCACCGGGCGTACCACGTCGCGATCGGCGCTCTGGGTGGCACCGTCCACCCAGTGCAGGCGCTGCCCATCCAGACGCGGCTCGCGGGTGTAGTCGGCCATGCCACCGGGGGCGATGGTGGCGATGTCGGCATGCATCAGGCCGGCGCGCAGCAGCTCGCCGAACACCAGAGCGGTGCCGCCAGCGGCGGCGAAGTGGTTCACATCGGCCTGGCCATTGGGGTAGACGTGGGCCAGGGTCGGTACCACCGACGAGATGGCGTCCATGTCCTGCCAGTCCAGCACGATGCCGGCGGCGCGGGCCACCGCGATCCAGTGGATGGTGTGGTTGGTCGAGCCGCCGGTGGCCATCAGGGCGACGATGGCGTTGACGATGGCGTGCTCGTTGACCAGTTCGCCGATCGGACGGTAATCCTCGCCGGCGGCAACCAGCTGCAGGGCACGTTGGGCACTGGCGCCGGTCAGTGCGGCACGCAGTTCGGTGCCCGGGGCGATGAAGCTGGTCCCCGGCAGCTGCAGGCCCATTGCCTCGAGCAGGACCTGGTTGGAGTTGGCGGTGCCGTAGAAGGTGCAGGTGCCAGGGGCGTGGTAGCTGGCCGCCTCGGCAGCCAGCAGCTCCTCGCGGCTGGCGCTGCCGGCGGCATAGCGTTCGCGCACCGCGGCCTTTTCCTTGTTGGGGATGCCGCTGGGCATCGGACCGGCCGGAATGAACACGGCCGGCAGGTGGCCGAAGGACAGGGCGCCGATCAGCAGGCCGGGCACGATCTTGTCGCACACGCCCAGATACACGGCGGCATCGAACATGTCATGGCTCAGGCCCACGGCGGTGGCCTGGGCGATCACGTCGCGCGAGAACAGCGACAACTCCATGCCGGCACGGCCCTGGGTGACACCGTCGCACATCGCCGGCACGCCGCCGGCCACCTGGGCAGTGGCGCCCATGGCACGGGCAGCGGCGCGGATGATGTCCGGGTAGTGCTCGAACGGCTGGTGGGCCGAGAGCATGTCGTTGTAGGCGGTGATGATGCCCAGGTTGGGCGCGCGCACGGCCTTGAGGGTGGCCTTGTCCTCGAAGCCGCAGGCGGCAAAGCCATGGGCCAGGTTGCCGCAGCTCAGGTGGGCACGGGCCGGCGGTGCGCTGCGCGCGGCACGCAGCTGGGCCAGGTAGGCCGCACGGCTGTGGGTGCTGCGGGCAATGATGCGGTCGGTGACCGCGGCAATGGTCGGGTGCAGGGCTGTCATGGCAAATCTCCGGTTGCAGCAGGCAAGGCAGGGCGTGATCGCCCGGCCGGGCGCAAGGTCAGGCGCACCAGTACACCTGCAGTGGCTCGGCACCGGGCAGGGCATGCAGGATCGGGTGGCGGGTGGGATCGTTGGCGGTCAGCGCGGCCTGCAGGGTGTCCAGCTTGTCCTGGCCGCGCAGCAGCAGGAAGCGGGCCTTGCATCTGGCCATGCCGGCGGGGGTCAGGCTGATGCGCAGCGCAAACTGCTGTGCCCCGGGGCAGCCACTGGCATCGACAGCGGCATAGGGCAGGGGGCTGGCAATGGCCTGGTGCAAATTGGCCGCGCCGGGGAACAGCGAGGCGGTGTGGCTGTCATTGCCCATGCCCAGTACGGCCACCGCTGGCCAGGGATGGGCCTGCCAGTGGGCATTGGCCCGCTGCACGCAGGCCTGCAGGCCGTCGTCATGGCGCGCCAGTGGCAGCAGGCGTGCCTGCGCCTGCCGGGCCAGTAGATGCTCGGCGATCAGCACGTCGTTGCGGTTGGCATCGCCGTCAGGCAGCCAACGCTCGTCGGCCAGGCCCAGGGTCAGCTGTTCCCAGTCCAGGGGCGCGGCGGCCAGTCGCTGGTAGACCGGGGCAGGCGTGTTGCCACCGGACAGCAGCAGGCGCTGCGCGCCGCCGCCGGCCAGGCTGGCGGCAATCGCGGCGCAGGCCGCGTCCGCCCACTGCTGGAGGTCGTGGTGGCGGTGGAGAGTGAGGTTGACCTTCATGGCTGCTCCTTGCCGGGCAGTGACGGGGGCAGGAACTGGGCAGCGCGTGCCGGACCCCAGCTGCCTGCCGGGTAGCTGCCCATGACCAGGCCGGCCTGTTGCCAGGCGGTGAGCACACTGTCGGTCCAGGCCCAGGCGGCACGTACTTCATCAGCCCGTACAAACAGGGCGTTGTTGCCGGCTATTGCATCAAGCAACAGGCGTTCGTAGGCGATGCGTCGCTGCTGGCCGGTGGGCACGGACAGCTCCAGCTGCAACGGCTCCAGCTGCAGGGCGCCCCATTCCGGGCCGGCCAGCGAGCTGAGCAGGCCCAGTTCGATGTTTTCCTGCGGCTGCAGCTGCAGGGTGATGCGGTTGGGCTGGGCCTGGCCACGGGCCGGGCTGTCGAATACCCAGTGGCTGACCGGCTTGAGGGTGATCACCACCTGGGTGCTGCGCCGTGGCAGGCGCTTGCCGGTGACCAGGTGGAACGGCACTCCTGCCCAGCGCCAGTTGTCGATATGGGCGGTGACAGCGGCAAAGGTTTCCGGCTCGGTGCCCTCCGGCGGCAGGTAGCCGGGCACTTCGACACCGTCGATACGGCCGGCGCCATAACGGGCGCGCAGGGTCAGCGGCGCGGCGCTGGCCGGGTCCAGCGGGCGCAGGCAGCGCAGCACCTTGACCTTTTCGTCGCGGATGCGGTCGGCCTCCATCGAGGTCGGTGGCTCCATGGCCACCAGTGCCAGCAGCTGCAGGATGTGGCTCTGGACCATGTCGCGCAGGGCGCCGGCACGGGCGTAGTAGGCACTGCGGCCATCCACGCCGCCGCTTTCGGCCACCAGGATGTGCACCGACTCGATGTAATTGCGGTTCCACACCGCTTCGAGCAGGGTGTTGCCAAAACGCAGGGCCATCAGGTTCTGTACCGCCGCCTTGCCCAGGTAATGGTCGATGCGGTAAGTGCGGTCTTCGTCGATCAGGGCCGAGATCTGTGCCAGCAGCGCGTCGGCGCTGCGGCCATCACTGCCGATCGGCTTTTCCAGCATCAATCGTGACGGCGCGTCCAGGGCGCCGGCCTGGGCCAGGCCCTGGGCGGTGCTGGGGTACAGCCCGGGCGGAATGGACAGGTAGTTCAGGCAGGGCGCAGCGGCCACGTCGGCCACCGCTGCGGCCACTGCAGCGGGGTCGGCAAGGTCCACACTGCGGTACTGGATGCGCTGCAGCAGGCCATCAATGGCCGCAGCAACCCGCTCATCGACGGCCGCCTCGAGCAGGCGGGGGCGCAACAGGTCGATGAAGCCGGCGTCATCCAGCGCGCTCAAGGCCAGGCCGCGGATCACCAGTCCTGGCGGCAGCAGCTCATCGGCGTGCAGGCGCAGCAGCGACGGGAACAGGTAGCGCTGGGCGAGGTCGCCGGTGGCACCGAACAACAGGAGGGTGGAAGGCGGAGTGTCAGACACAGGGGTCATGCAGTGCAGGCCGTTACATGTATGTACAGCCATCCTAGCGCCACCGGTGGACAGTGGTGCTTTGCTCAGACCGCCGGTTCAGCGTTGCAGTCCATCCACCAGCGACTGTGCCTGCACGTTCTTCCCGCCGGCCTGCAAAGACGCCAGCTCGCGCTCCAGTGGCAGCACCGCCAGTGCCCACGGTGCGGCTACGCAGGCCAGCCGGCCGATCTCGGCATCAGCGGCAAGCACGGGGGTGCCGGCTGCGGTGCCTGCGGCGATGCCGTGCAGCAGCACGGTGGCGCGCTTGGCCTTGCCCAGGAAATGGGTGCGGGCGACGATTTCCTGGCCGGGATAGCAGCCCTTGCGTACCGAGTAAGCGTTCAGTCGGTCCAGCCCCAGCTGCTGGGCCGTCCATGCCTGGCGCTGGTCGGCTGCCAGTCGCGGCAGGCCCAGGCGCAGGTCGGCCTGCTGCCAGTCGCTGGCGGCCTGCGGATCCTGGACAATGGCGGCGTTGTCACCGATGTGCAGCTGGCGCGGCAAGCTGGCACTGCCCCAGTCCAGGCACAGGCTGTCGCTGCCGGTGGCTGCCAGCTGGTTGCCGGTGGCCGGGCCTGCGGTGGTGAGACAGCCGGAAACCGGGCGCGGATCCAGGGCGAATGTCACCTTGCGGCGGAAGACCAGGCGCTGCAGGGCCTGGCCCAGGGCCACGGCACCGCCGTCGGGCAGGATCAGCAGCAGGTCGCCGGCCTCCAGCCGGGCCAGTGCGAATACATCCATCACCCGGCCCTTGGCATTGAGCCAGCAGCTCCACTGCCACTGGCCCACTGCCAGCGCGGTCACGTCGTTGGCAAATTGGGACTGCGCAAAGGCCTCGGCATCAACGCCCTGGAGGCGCAGCAGTTCGAAGGTGGGCAGGGCGAAACGGGGGGCAAGGTTGTCAGTCACGGTCGGTGGGTCTAAAATCAATATGTTGCGAGACCAAACCATGATAGGCCAAACAACCCCCACTCCCGAAAAAACCATGCCGGACACGGCCGCCGATGACCTGCAGGGAACTGCAGCGCCAGCAGCTGACGTGCCAACCGAAGTGGGTGGTCGCGGCGGACTTGATCCGGTGCGCTACGGGGACTGGGAGAAAAACGGACGCTGCATCGACTTCTGAAAGGTCGAGCGCAGCAATTAGCCAATGCGGCCCCGCGCCGCCCAGCCGAGACAACGAGCCCAGCGAAATGGCGAACCGATCACGCCCCCTTTCCCCGCACCTTGATGTGTACCGCTGGCAGGTACAGATGGCCACCTCCATCCTGCACCGCGCCACCGGCATCATCCTGGCCGTCGGCGCCCTGATCATTGCGGGCGGTCTGCTCGCCCTGATGATGGGCCCGGAATCCTGGACCTGCTTCACCGACCACGCAGGGGCGTGGTACGGCAAGGCCTTCCTGTTCGCCTGGACCTGGGTGTTTGCCTATCACCTGTGCAACGGCATCCGCCACATTGTGCAGGACTTTGCCATCGGCTTTGCCAAGCCGACCTTCGTGCGCAGCTCCTGGATTTCCATCATTGCCTCGCTGGTGCTGACCGCCCTGGTCTGGCTGGCGGCCTCCCTGGGAGCCTGAGCATGAACAACAAGTTCCGTACCCCGCTGAAGAACGCCCGCGGCCTGGGCAGTGCCAAGTCCGGCACCGAGCACTTCATCCACCAGCGCCTGACCGCCACCGCCCTGGTGTTCCTGGGCCTGTGGTTTGTCTACCTGCTGGTGAGCCTGGTCGGCGCCGACCACGCCACCGCCGTGGCCACCGTGGCCAAGCCGTGGAACGCCATCCTGCTGGTGAGCCTGCTGGTGGCCATGTTCTGGCATGCCCAGCTCGGCCTGCAGGTCGTGCTGGAAGACTACATCCACAACTCGCTGCTGGCCCTGGCCCTGCAGACCACGGTGAAGTTTGTCGCCGTGGCCGGTGCCATCGTCAGCATCTTTGCGGTTGCCCGCATCGCGCTTGGGAATTGATTGACCATGTCCGCTTACAAGATCACTGAACACAAGGTCGACATGGTTGTCGTCGGCGCCGGCGGTGCTGGCCTGCGCGCAACCTTCGGCCTGGCCCAGAAGGGCTTGCAGACCGTCTGCATCACCAAGGTCTTCCCGACCCGTTCGCACACCGTGGCTGCCCAGGGCGGCATCTCGGCCGCACTGGCCAACATGGGTGAGGACGACTGGCGTTACCACTTCTACGACACCATCAAGGGCTCGGACTGGCTGGGCGACCAGGACGCGATCGAGTACATGTGCCGCGAGGCCATTCCGGCGATCATCGAGCTGGAGCACTACGGTGTGCCGTTCTCGCGTACCGAAGATGGCAAGATCTACCAGCGCCCGTTCGGTGGCATGACCACCAAGTACGGCGAAGGTGCCCCGGCCCAGCGTACCTGCGCGGCCGCTGACCGTACCGGCCACGCCATCCTGCACACCCTGTACCAGCAGTCGCTGGCGCACAACGCCCGCTTCATGATCGAGTACTTCGCCCTTGACCTGATCATGGACGAAGAAGGCGTGTGCCGCGGCGTGCTCGCCCTGGACATGGCCGAAGGCACCCTGCACCTGTTCCGCGCCCATGGCGTGGTGCTGGCCACCGGCGGTTACGGTCGCGCCTACTTCTCGGCCACCTCGGCCCATACCTGCACCGGCGACGGTGGTGGCATGGTTGCCCGTGCCGGCCTGCCGCTGCAGGACATGGAGTTCGTGCAGTTCCACCCGACCGGCATCTACGGCGCCGGCTGCCTGATCACCGAAGGGGTGCGTGGCGAAGGTGGCATCCTGCGCAACAGCAATGGCGAGCGCTTCATGGAGCGCTATGCACCGCACTACAAGGACCTGGCCTCGCGTGACGTGGTCAGCCGTTCGATGACCATCGAAATCCGCGAAGGCCGTGGCGTCGGCGAGCACAAGGACCACATCCTGCTCGACCTGACCCACCTGCCGCCGGGTGCGATCGACGAGAAGCTGCCGGGCATTGCCGAAAGCGCCCGCATCTTTGCCGGCGTTGACGTGCACAAGCAGCCGATCCCGGTGATTCCGACCGTCCACTACAACATGGGCGGCATTCCGACCAACTACCACGGCGAAGTCGTGCGCAAGGTTGGCCAGGACACCGTCGTGGTTCCGGGCCTGTACTCCATCGGTGAAGCCGCCTGCGTCTCGGTGCACGGTGCCAACCGCCTGGGCTCCAACTCGCTGCTGGACCTGGTGGTGTTCGGCCGTGCGGTGGCCAACCGCTGCGCCGAAACCATCAAGCCGGGCGCGCCGCACAAGCAGCTGCCGTCCGATGCCTGCGACAAGGCACTGGGCCTGCTGGACAAGCTGCGCCACGCCAATGGTGACACCCCGACCGCGGTCATCCGCGACCGCATGCAGCGCACCATGCAGGCCGATGCTGCGGTGTTCCGCACCAGCAAGACGCTGGCCGAGGGCTGCGAGAAGATGGCCGAGGTGTTTGACTCGTTCCAGGACGTCAAGGTTTCCGACCGCTCGCTGGTCTGGAACTCGGACCTGATCGAAACCTACGAGCTGAACAACCTGCTGCTCAACGCCGTGGCCACCATCAACGCCGCCGAGAAGCGCCAGGAAAGCCGTGGCGCGCATGCCCACGAGGATTTCCCCGAGCGCGATGACGTCAACTGGCACAAGCACAGCCTGGTCACCGTGGACGAGAAGGGCAAGTGCAGCTTCGACTCCCGTCCGGTGAACATGTTCACCTTGACCGATGACGTGGCCGTGGTGCCGCCGAAGCCGCGCGTCTACTGATCCGGGGAACTTAAGAAAATGGCTGAATTCTCTCTTCCGAAGAACTCTCGGGTCACCAAGGGCAAGCATTTCGCTGCCCCGGCTGGCGCCAAGAATGTACGTACCTTCAAGGTCTACCGTTGGAGCCCGGACGCCGGTGAAAACCCGCGTACCGATACCTACGACATTGACCTGGACAGCTGCGGCCCGATGGTCCTGGACGCGCTGATCAAGATCAAGAACGAGATCGACCCGACCCTGACCTTCCGTCGCTCGTGCCGCGAGGGCATCTGCGGTTCGTGCGCGATGAACATCGACGGCACCAACACGCTGGCCTGCACCCGTGCCATCGAGGACTGCGCCAAGAAGGAAGTGCCGATCTACCCGCTGCCGCACATGGACGTGGTCAAGGACCTGGTGCCGGACCTGACCCACTTCTATGCGCAGTACGCCTCGATCAAGCCGTGGATCCGCACCCAGACGCCGGCACCGTCGGACCGTGAGCGCCTGCAGTCGCCGGAAGACCGCAAGAAGCTGGACGGCCTGTACGAGTGCATCCTGTGCGCCTGCTGCTCGACC
>JBJEWP010000074.1:0-11897 GCA_051885115.1 Stenotrophomonas sp.
ATCAGCATGGTGGCGAACATGAAGTAGATCTCGCCGCCCAGCGGCATGCCCACGGTGAACATGTGGTGGGCCCAGACGATGAAGCTCAGGAAGGCAATGGCCGCCGTCGCGTACACCATCGCCTGGTAGCCGAACAGCGGCTTGCGGCTGAAGGTGGGAATGATCTCGGAGACCACGCCGAAGGCGGGCAGGATCATGATGTACACCTCCGGGTGGCCGAAGAACCAGAAGATGTGCTGGTACATCACCGGGTCACCGCCACCGGCGGCATTGAAGAAGCTGGTGCCGAAGAACTTGTCGGTCAGCAGCATGGTCACCGCACCGGCCAGCACCGGCATCACCGCAATCAGCAGGAAGGCGGTGATCAGCCAGGTCCAGCAGAAGATCGGCATCTTCAGCAGGTCGATGCCCGGGGCACGCATGTTGAGCACGGTGGCGATGATGTTGATCGCGCCCATGATCGAGCTGACCCCGGCCACGTGGATGGCAAAGATGGTGAAGGCCACGTTGTAGCCGCCCTGCAGCGACAGCGGCGGGTACAGCGTCCAGCCACCGGCCGGCGCACCGCCGGGCAGGAACAGGGTCAGCAGCAACATCGAGAAGGCCACCGGCAACAACCAGAACGACCAGTTGTTCATCCGTGGCAGGGCCATGTCCGGGGCACCGATCTGCAGCGGGATCATCCAGTTGGCCAGGCCGACAAAGGCCGGCATCACCCCGCCGAAGATCATCACCAGCGCATGCACGGTGGTCATCTGGTTGAAGAATTCCGGGCTGACGTGCTGCAGCCCCGGCTCCATCAATTCCAGGCGGATGACCACGCTCATCGCCGCGCCGATGATGAACATCACAAAGGAGAACAGCAGGTACAGCGTGCCGATGTCCTTGTGGTTGGTCGAAAAGAACCAGCGGTCAATGAAACCGGGCTGGTGATGATGGTGCTCCGCGTGTCCTGCTGCCGAATGGGCCATGCAACTACACCTCGCATCGAACGATTGACGATGGCCGCACCGCGGCCACAGGTGAAAGGATCACGCTGCCGGTGGCGCCTGCACCGCAGTTGCATCCACAGTCTGGCCAGCGGCAGATGGCGCCTCGCTGGCCGCCGGCGCTGCCGGTTCGGGCACAGCCACCGGCCGGCTTTCGGCCTGCTTCCGGGCCAGCCAGGCCGCGAACTCGTCCTTGGGCAGGGCCTGGACCACGATCGGCATGAAACCGTGGTCCTTGCCGCACAGCTCGGCACACTGGCCGCGGTAGATGCCCGGCTTTTCGATCAGGGTCCAGTTCTCGTTGATGATTCCCGGCACCGCATCCTGCTTCCAGCCCAGTGCCGGCACCCACCAGGAGTGGATCACGTCATCGGCGGTGATCACAAAGCGCACCTTGGTGTCCACCGGCAGCACCAGGCGGTTGTCCACCTCCAGCAGGTAGTGCGGGTGGGTGGCCGGGTCCGGCCGCTGGCCACTCTGGCGCAGGCGGTCCGACTCACGGTCCAGGCGGCTGAAGAAGCGCACGTCCTGGCCCAGGTATTCGTATTGCCACATCCACTGGTAGCCGGTGACCTTGACCGTCATCTCGGCGTTGCGGGTGTCATACATGGCAATCAGCTTGGCCGTGGCCGGTATGGCCATGATCACCAGGATGATCACCGGGATCACCGTCCACAGCACTTCGGCGGTGGTGTTGTGGCTGAACTTGGCCGCCACCGCGCCCTTGGACTTGCGGAAGGCGAAGCTGGCATAGGCAATGGCGGCAAACACCAGCACGCCGATCACCACGCAGACCCACAGCGCCACCATGTGCGCCTCCCAGGCCAGGCGTGCGGTCTGGGTGACCCCCTTGCCCATGTTCAACTGCCAGCGCACCGGGTCGGCCGACTGTGCCTGTGCCCCGGCGCTGAGCATCAAGGCGATGCCACTGCCAACCCAACGTGCCACTTCCCCACACCTGCTGCTTGGTTTCATGCCTGGACCCTTGACGTCATCGGTTGCAGCCAACGCAGGCTGCGAGCAAGCGATCAAGCGCCGGAACCGGTTGCTGGCCAGGACATCGGCCCGCCGCCGCCTTCCGGGTGCCACACAATCATTGCCACCGGCCAACCCGGCACCAAGCCGCAGTGAACCGGCAAACCTGCACATCTGCAGCGTCAACGCATCCAGCAACAACCTGCGTCCGTGGGGGGACGCCTGCATGAATGGCAACTGCCACGCACCGCGCCCGTCTCACCCGGACCGCCGATCACGTTGCAGCCGCATTCATGCCGCGGTCAGCGACCCGATACTAGCCGCGCCCTCACAGCGCGGCAACCGCGCAAAGCGCACTTTCGATGCTGCAGCGCACCGCGCCGGCGGCCTCCCAGTACGCCGGGTACAACTACACAGATGCCGGAATCAGCACAAACAACAGTGCCCCCTTCCCGTCTCCTCCGCAGTGTCTATATTGACCACCAGCAAGCCTGCGCCGGAACCGGCTGGTGCCCCGCAAAGCACACGTCGACACGGCTAACAAGACTAAACCCGAGCCATCGCATGTCACATCCCCGCGTTGTTTCCGCCCTCCCCGCGCCCCGCCCGGCACTGCGCCAGGCCATCACCGATGGCTGGCTGCGTGACGAAACCAGCTGCGTCCGCAGCCTGCTCGAGCAGGCCCGGCTGCCCGAACCGGAACAGGCCCAGGTGCAGGCCATCGCGGCCGACCTTGTCCGCCGCGTGCGTGTCCGTGCCAAGGACCAGGGCGCGATCGAAGCCTTCATGCGCCAGTACGACCTGGGCAGTGAGGAGGGCGTGCTGCTGATGTGCGTGGCCGAAGCCCTGCTGCGCATTCCCGACCAGGAAACCGCCGACAAGCTGATCCGCGACAAGCTCGGTGATGCCGACTGGAGAAAGCACATGGGCCAGTCCGATTCGGTGCTGGTCAACGCCTCGACTTGGGGCCTGATGCTCACCGGCACCCTGGTGGATCTGGCTGATGCCACCAAGCGTGACGTGCATGGTGCGTTCAAGCGTCTGATCGGGCGCGTTGGCGAGCCGGTGATCCGTCTGGCCATGCGCCAGGCGATGAAGATCATGGGCCACCAGTTCGTCATGGGCCGCACCATCGACGAAGCGCTGGCACGCTCGCACAAGGGCGACAACGCCAACTACCGTTACTCCTTCGACATGCTCGGCGAGGGTGCGCTGACCATGACCGACGCGCTGCGCTACCTGGAAGACTACAAGCGCGCCATCCACACCATCGGCCGTGACAACCAGGCCCATGGCGGCGGCGAAGGTGGCGATGTCACCACTGCCCACGGCATTTCGATCAAGCTCTCGGCACTGTACCCGCGCTACGAGCACGCCAAGCGCGAACGCGTGCTGCGCGACATGGTCCCGGCCATCCTCGAACTGGCCCTGCTGGCCCGCTCCTACGGCATCGGCTGTACCGTCGATGCCGAGGAATGCGACCGTCTGGAGCTGTCGCTGGACATCATCGAGGCGGTGGTCAGCGATCCGGCACTCGCCGGCTGGGAAGGCTTCGGCATCGTGGTCCAGGCCTACCAGAAGCGCACCCCCTACACCATCGACTACCTGGCCGACCTGGCCCGCCGCATCGGCCACAAGCTGCAGGTACGCCTGGTCAAGGGCGCCTACTGGGATGCGGAGATCAAGCGCGCGCAGATCGAAGGCCTGGAAAGCTACCCGGTGTTCACCCGCAAGCAGAACACCGACGTGTCCTACCTGGCCTGCGCCAAGCGCCTGTTCGGCCACAGCGATGCGATCTACCCGATGTTTGCCACCCACAACGCGCACACCATTGCCGCGATCAAGGTGATTGCGGCCGGGCGCACCTACGAGCACCAGAAGCTGCACGGCATGGGCGATGACCTGTACGCCGAGGTAATCCCGGCCGACCGTCTGAACGTGCCCTGCCGTGTGTATGCCCCGGTCGGTTCGCACGAGGACCTGCTGCCCTACCTGGTCCGCCGCTTGCTGGAAAACGGCGCCAACTCCAGCTTCGTCAACCGCGTCACCGACGAGTCGGTGGCCATCGACGAGCTGATCCGCAACCCGGTGGCCGCGGTGGAATCGTTCACCAGCATCCCGCATCCCAAGATCCCGCTGCCGCGCGAACTGCTGCGCAGCCAGAACCACGACAGGACCAACTCGATGGGCATCAACTTCGCTGACGACAACACCCTCAAGGCCCTGGCTGCCCAGCTGGGCCAGTACACCGGCCCGTGGCAGGCCACCGCCCTGGTACCGGGTGCCCAGCCCACCGGCACCGCGGTCAACGTGACCAACCCGGCTGACCGCCGCCAGCAGGTGGGCAGCTGGACTCCCGCCGATGCGGCCACCGTCGAACGCGCCCTGGCCAATGCCGTGGCCGCCCAGCCGGGCTGGAATGCCACCCCGGCCGCCGGCCGTGCCGCCATCCTGGAAAAGGCCGCCGAGCTGCTGGAGGCGCAGACTGCCAAGTACATGGCCCTGTGCACTGCCGAAGCCGGCAAGAGCCTGCCCGACGGCATCGCCGAAGTGCGCGAGGCGGTGGACTTCCTGCGCTACTACGCGATGCAGGCACGCGAGAAGTTCAGCGATACCGCCCTGCCCGGCCCCACCGGTGAATCCAACGTGCTGCAGCTGCACGGCCGTGGCGTGTTCGTGTGCATCAGCCCGTGGAACTTCCCGCTGGCCATCTTCCTGGGCCAGGTGGCCGCGGCGCTGGCCGCCGGCAACAGCGTGATTGCCAAGCCGGCCGAACAGACCACCCTGATCGGCTTTGAAGCCGTCAAGCTGCTGCATGAAGCCGGCATCCCGGCCGATGTGCTGCAGTACCTGCCCGGTGACGGTGCCACCGTCGGTGCCGCCCTCACCGCCGATCCGCGCGTGGCCGGCGTGGCCTTCACCGGCTCGACCGAAACCGCCCGGGCGATCAACCGTGCGATGGCCGCACGCGATGCCGCCATCGGTGTGCTGATCGCCGAGACCGGCGGCCAGAACGCGCTGATTGCCGATTCCTCCTCGCTGCCGGAGCAGCTGGTCAAGGACGCCATCGGTTCGGCCTTCACCTCGGCCGGCCAGCGTTGCTCGGCCGCCCGCGTGCTGTTCGTGCAGGACGACATCGCCGACAAGGTGATGACCATGCTGGCCGGCGCCATGGCCGAGCTGAAGGTGGGCAACCCGGCCCTGCTGGCCACCGACGTCGGCCCGGTGATCGACGCCGAGGCCCTGGCCATCCTCGAAGCCCACGCCAAGCGCATGGACGCCGAAGCCCGCCTGATCGCCGCCGCCCCGCTGGACGCCGATACCGCCAACGGCAGCTTCTTCGCCCCGCGCGCCTACGAGCTGACCTCGCTGTCGCAGCTGCAGCGCGAGGTGTTCGGCCCGGTGCTGCACGTGATCCGTTTCAAGGGTGAACAGCTGCAGGCGGTGATCGACCAGGTCAACGCCACCGGCTACGGCCTGACCCTGGGCGTGCACTCGCGGGTGGACAGCACCATCGAGCACATCGCCCGCTCGGTCAATGTCGGCAACGTCTACGTCAACCGCAACCAGATCGGTGCGGTGGTCGGGGTACAGCCGTTCGGTGGCCAGGGACTGTCCGGCACCGGCCCCAAGGCCGGCGGCCCGCACTACCTGCTGCGCTTTGCCACCGAAAAGACCGTGACGGTGAACACCACCGCCGCCGGCGGCAACGCCTCGCTGATGACCCTGGGCGACTGATCCCTCGCCCAACTGCGGTAAAGAAAACGCCCCGCTGATGCGGGGCGTTTTTCATTGCACCGGGCAGGCACCCAGTGCATGGCAAGCCTGTTCCAGACGCTGCTCCAGGGGGCCTTCGAGCAGGGTCCAAGGCAAGCGCCGGCGCTGCAGCTCGGTCAGGTACCAGGCGTGCTGGCGGGCCCGGAAGTCCGCGCCCTGGCGGGTGCCGTCCTGGACAAAGTCGAAATCCGGCGCGCACAGCAGCAGGTGTCGATAACGCCGTTGCCCGGCACGTCGGCGCAGGCTGGCGGTATCGCCGGCGAACATCCAGCCGGCATAGCCCAGGGTGGTCAACGCAGTGGTGTCGCAGATCAACCAGCCCGTGGCCTGCACGGCCAGCACATCCTCACGTTGCTGCTGCACCCGGGCAATCTGTTCCAGATCGGCCATGTCCAGTTCGCCGTTGCGCAGCAGCCAGTGCTCACGCCCGTATTCGGGCAGCCAGCAGGTACCCAGACGCTGTGCCAGTGCTGCGGCCAACGTGCTCTTGCCACTGGACTCCCCGCCCAATACGCCCACCCGGGCGACAAAATCGGCGTGTACGCGTGGATCAAGCCACTGCCGTGTCAGTGACGGATTCTGGCGCAACGCCGTCGCACTGACCGGATGGTTCAGCCGCTGTCGGTCCACCGTCACCGCGGTGACGGCATGGCCCAGTGCCCGGGCAAGACAAGCGGCCAGCGGCTCGCCATAGGCCTCGCTGCTGAATACCGCATCCACCGGCTGCTGCAGCAACTGCGCGCACAACCAGGCAGTAAATGCCTGTTGCTCGCCATCGGCAGCGTTGTTGTCCGGCAACCGGTGCAACGGCAGGCCGCGCTGCCGGCACAGGCGGGCCAGCTGCACCTGGTCCAGCACCACCACCTGCAGTTGTGGAAAACGCCAGCGCAGCCAGCGCTCGCGCCGCTGCCGTTCGCAGCCTGGCAATTCGGGCACACTCCAGCTCAGCAGCAGCACCTGCCGGCACTGCTGGCTGGCCTGTTCGATCAGGTATTCATGGCCCCGGTGCAGCGGGCTGAACTTGCCCACCACCAGGCCGAGGGAAAAGCGTGGGCCCGGCTCAGCCATCGGCCATTGCCCGCTGTGCCAGCATCAGCTTGCGCCAATGGCGCAGTGCCACCAGCGCGTTGACCCAGAACACCGCATACAGCACGGCGGTCAGGTGCAGCCCGCGGCTGGCATACAAGGGCACGGCAATCGTGTTGACCAGCAGCCAGAACCACCAGGACTGCAACTTGCGCCGCATCATCAGCAACTGGGCAATCACACTGAAGGCCAGCACGGCCGAGTCCATGTAGGGCAACCAGGCATCGGTGAGCCAGTGCAGCAAGGCCCCGTACCCCAGGCTGCCGGCAATACCCAGCACCAGCAGCATCCACAGCCAGCGGGGTGACAAGCCGGTAATCGGCAGCACGCTGCCCTGGCGGGGCTTGCGCCACTGCCACCAGCCCAGCGCGCTGATGCCGATGAAGAACAACTGCAGCACCACATCGGCGTACAGCTGGCTGTGGTGGAACAGCAAGGCAAACAGGGCGCAGCCAAGCATGCCCAGCCACCAGGTATGGATGTTGTTGCGCCCGGCCAGCAGGATCGAGCCGGCCACGGCGATGTTGGCGGCCACTTCCAGCGCAAAGGGGGAAACAGCCCACGGCAATACGGCAATCACGGTCACACAGGCTCCGGCAGTTCACAGCCCATAAAAGCAAAGCCCCGCCGTAGCGGGGCCTTGCAACCATCAGTAGTGCCTGGGATCAGAACTTGTAGTTGATCGAGGCAGCCAGGATGTCGCCACCCACATCGTACTTGCCCTGCAGCACGTTGCCGGTGGCAGCGGTGACGTTGATCGCCGGCTCGTTGGTGAACAGGTGGGTGTAGCCGACGTTGAACTCCATGTTCTCCGACGGCTTCCAGCCCATGCCCAGCGACAGCCACTTGCGGCTCACGTCCGGCACGCGCACGTCACGGTGCCCGTAGCTGGTCGGGCTTTCGTCGTAGGCCACGCCGCCACGCAGGGTCACGGTGTCCGAATACTTGTACTCGGCACCGATCGAACCGAAGGTGGTGTCGTCGTAGTGGAAGCCCAGCACCGAGTCCGGCTGGTTGGAAGCAAAATCAACGGTGACCGAATCAAATGCACTCTTCCATGCGGTGCGGCTCAGGTCACCCATCACCGTCCAGCGGTCGTTGACACGGTGGGTAACGCTGACCGTGGCCGAAGCCGGCAGGGTAACGGTGGCCTTGCCACTGGTATTGACGAAGATGCCACGGGCATCGGTCTGCAGCGCAGCGGCCGCCAGGGCCGGCACATCAAAGGTGGCCTTGCCGCCGGTGATCTTGTGCTCGACCTTGGAGCGGTAGCTGAAGGCAATGTTGGTGTCTTCGCTCGGGCTCAGGGTGGTGCCCAGGGTGTAGCCGAAGGCGTTGTTGTCACCTTCCACGGTGGAGAAACCATCGGCGCTGCCCGGATACAGGCCCAGCTGGGCACTGGCGCCGTTGCTGGCGGCATAGGCGATGGTGCCGAAGTCCACGGCGTTGCTGATCTCGATGGTCAGGTGCTCGACGAACACCGAGGCACCGAAGGACACATACGGGTTGACGTCGTAGGAGAACGCCGCGCCCAGGTCAATCGCCTTCAGGTCGGTGGTGACGCCATGGTAGCGGCCGACCCAGTCACGGTCGTATTCGGTCTTGAAGCCGAACGGCACGCTCAGCGACAGGCCGAAGTGCATGTCATCGTTGATCGGGGTGTAGAAATAAGCGGCCGGAACCGGGGCAATCATGCCGGCATCGCCGCCGTTGCCACCGCTGATCGGTGCACCGCTGGGCTGGCGGCCATTGAACTTTTCAAAGTCGGCCGAGAAGCTGATCACGCTCAGGTCAGCCTGGAACTGGCGGCCATCAAGCAGGCGCATCGAAGCCGGGTTGGTGGCCACGACCGAGGCATCACCCCAGGCGCTGGTGGAGCCGGCGAAAGCGCGGCCCAGGCCCTTGGCGCTGTTTTCCTTCAGCTGGAAAGCGGCTGCCTGGGCCTGGCCAACGGCCAGTGCACCGACGATGCCAACGGCCAGCGCGGTGAAACGAACAAGATTGGAAGCAGTGGACATTTTGCGTAGTTCTCCGGAAATACAGTTGATGTGGCTTTGGTGCGTCTGCTTGCCGAACCATGCCGACAAGCGCCAGAGACCCCTCCCGACATACGACGCCGTATGCAGTATAACCACAGTGTTTAACTCGACACTAACGGCACTGCAACATTTTAGACACAGCCGTTGGGGCTGGCCATCGGTCTTTTGCACGATGGCCAGGACCTGCCCGGTCTGCCTCCAGGCATGCATGAACGCTGCCCGGGGTATGGCTTCAATCGCCTGCCGCCGCGGCTGTATCTGCCGGGCTGCCGAGATCCTTCAGCGCCTGCAATGCCTGCTCGATCGGCCTGGGGCCGGGCAGGAAGTCACCGCCGGGCTGCTGTTCCTGCTCGTCTTCACCCTGCAGGTGCCCGCTCAGCCCGGCCTCGCGGTAATTGCCGGCATCCAGCGGTTCGCCTTGCGGCTTCAGCACGATGTCCGGGGCAATGCCCACCGCCTGGATGGAGCGCCCGTTGGGCGTGTAATAACGTGCGGTGGTGAGCTTGATCGAATCGCCATTGTCCAGGGGCAGCACACTCTGTACCGAGCCCTTGCCGAAGGTGCGGCTGCCAATGATCCGTGCACGGTGGTTGTCAGCCAGCGCCGCCGCCAGCACCTCCGACGCACTGGCCGAACCCGCATCGACCAGCACCATCACTGCGGTGCCCGGCAGCAGTTGCCCGGCGGTGGCCGAGAACGCCGAGTCACTACTGCCCAGACGTCCCCGGGTACTGACAATGGCGCCCTCATCAAGCAACTCATCGGCAATCTGCACGGCCGCAGTCAACAAGCCGCCCGGGTTGCTGCGCAGGTCCAGCACCAGCCCCTGCAGCGCGCTGCCGGCCTGCTCCTGCAACTGCTTCACCTGGTTTGAAAAGTCAGCGGCGGTATCGGTCTGGAAGGTGCTGATGCGCACATAGCCATAGCCCGGTTCCAACATGTGGCTGCGGACGCTGCTCAGGCGGATGGTCTGCCGTTGCACTACGATGGACAGCTCCTTGTCCTGGCCCTGGCGACGGACGCCCAGAGTCACACTGGAGCCGGCCGGGCCACGCAGTGGCTCCGCATCGATGATCGATGCCATCGGCCGGCCGTCGACAGCGACAATCAGGTCGCCGGCCTGTACGCCGGCTTCGGCAGCCGGGCTGCCGTCGATCGGGGCAATCACCCGCAGCACCTTGTCTTTAAGTGTCTGTACCTCGACACCGATGCCCTCATAGGCACCGCGCGACTGCTCATCGAAGGCGGCCGCCTGTTCGGCATCCAGATAGCTGCTGTGCGGGTCCAGCTCCAGCAGCAAGCCGCGGATGGCCGACTGCATCAACTGGGTATCACTCACCGGCTCCACGTAGGCAGCACGCACGGCATTGAATACAGTGACATAGCGCCGGATCTCGTCAAGCGGCACCGCCTGCGAGGCCGTTGCCGCGGGGGCAGCCGGCACCTGCTGCGCCGGCGCCGGGCTGGCCACGGCCATCAGCAACAGCACTGCCGTGATTGAATGGGTCAAACGCATCCCGCTCTCCTTGTTCAATGCAGTCTTGCCGGTCCTGCCCGGTGCTGCCTGCAACGATTATGCGCGATGCGTGTTGCTGCGACAGCTCAACGACGCAGCCAACTTGCCGGGTCCACCGGCTGCCCGTTTCGGCGCAACTCGAAATACAGCGCATTGCGGCCGAGCCCACCGGAGTTGCCGACCCGGGCTACCGCTTCGCCGCGCCGCACCCGTGTCCCGCTGTCGCGCAACAGGGTTTCATTGTGGGCGTAAAGGCTCATGTAACCGTCACCATGGTCGATGATCAGGATCATCCCATAGCCGGTCATCCAGTCGGAGTAGACCACCTTGCCATCGGCCACCGCCGTCACCGGGGTTCCGCCTGCCGCCTCGATCAGGATACCCGGGCTGCTGCGGCCATCGGACTGACGCGCACCATAGCGGGTGACCAAGGTACCGCTCAAAGGCCAGGCACCACCGCCGACGCGAACGCCGGTGCTGGGCTGACGGCTTGTTTGTACGCCGCCCCGCGATGGCTGCGGGCTGCGTGCACGTGTGCTGTCATTGCGCGCCGCACGCTGCGCAGCCGCCGCACGCGCGGCTTGTGCCCGCAGGTTGGCCAGCACGGTCTCCAGAGTGCGCACGTCCCGGCTCAAGGCAGCCTCGCGGCTCTGTTTCTGTGCGTGCTCGGCCTGGATGGTCGCGACTGTCTGCCGCTGACTGTTGCGCTGCTGGCTCAGCTGCGCCGTCAGCACCTTGTGCTGCTCCCGCTTTTCCAGCAAGCCGCTGCGCAACTGCTCGATCTGCTGTTCCACCTGCCCGATCTGGGCCAGGTCGGTGTTGATCTTCTCCAGCGTCGCCAGGCGCTGCTGCTGCAGGTAGCGGTGGTAAGCCAGCACCCGCTGGCTGTCGCTGAATTGGTCCTGCGACAGCAGCAATTTCAGTGTGGAATGGTTGCCCAGGCGGTGGCTGTCACGCAACAGCCCTGCCAGCTTGCCGCGCTGGTTCTGGATCTGCTCCTGCAGGCTGGCCCGGCGTTGTTGCGCCTGCTCCAACTCGGCATCCTGCCGGGCCAGTGCCCGCTCGACCTCGGCCAGGCTGCGGCTGGCCTGCGCTACCCGCACATCGGCCTGCCGCAGTTGGCTGCGTGCTGCCTGCAAGGACTGCTCCGATTGCTGCCGCTGGGCAGCGGTCTGGCGCAACTGCTCACGCGTCTGTTGCAGGCGCCGCTCGGTACTGGCTGCATTCTGTGCCGCGCTGCTGCCAGCCACCATCGACAAGGGCACGGCCAGCAGCATCGCGGCGAGCAGGCGTTGATGGAAAGGCTTGGAGATCAGCAACCGCGGCACGGTAACCACTCGACAACGAAGGATATGCGGCGATTGTAACCAGCCACCCGGCCCTGCGTGGAACATCCCCGCACCTCCGCTGTTTCCGTAATACGGCAAAACAGGCCATGCAGCACTCAAAAACCAGGATGAAAAAAGCCCCGGCTTCAGGCCGGGGCTTTTTGGTTTGAAACTGGCGATGACCTAC
>JBJEWP010000075.1:0-11808 GCA_051885115.1 Stenotrophomonas sp.
CCTCGTTCCTCGTTCCTCGTTCCTCGTTCCTCGTTCCTCGTTCCTCGTTCCTCGTGTCCGATTTACGGCCAACAAAAAGCCCCGCTTGCGCGGGGCTTTTTGTTGGCGCTGACGTCGGGCTGCGGACAGCCCGGGCGATCAGCCCTCGGCCTTGGTCTTGGCCAGGCGCAGCCAGGTGTCGACCACGGTGTCCGGGTTCAGCGATACCGACTCGATGCCCTCGGCCATCAGCCATTCGGCCAGGTCCGGGTGGTCGGACGGGCCCTGGCCGCAGATGCCCACGTACTTGCCCTTGGCACGGGCAGCACTGATGGCCATCGACAGCATCTTCTTCACCGCCGGGTTGCGCTCGTCAAACAGGTGGGAAACGATGGCCGAGTCACGGTCCAGGCCCAGGGTCAGCTGGGTCAGGTCGTTGGAGCCGATCGAGAAGCCGTCGAAGATGTCCAGGAACTCGTCGGCCAGCAGGGCGTTGGAGGGGACCTCGCACATCATGATGACCTTCAGGCCGTTCTCGCCCTGCTTGAGGCCGTTTTCAGCCAGCACCTCGATGACCTTGCGGCCTTCTTCCAGGGTGCGTACGAACGGGATCATCACCCACAGGTTGTCCAGGCCCATCTCGTTGCGCACGCGCAGCACGGCCTGGCATTCCAGGGCAAAGGCCTTGGTGAAGGACGGGTCGACATAACGGCTGGCGCCGCGGAAGCCGATCATCGGGTTTTCTTCATGCGGCTCGTAACGCGGGCCGCCGACCAGGTTGGCGTACTCGTTGGACTTGAAGTCGGACAGGCGCACGATCACCGGGTGCGGGGCCACCGAGGCGGTCAGGGTGGCGATGCCTTCGGCCAGACGGTCCACGTAGAAGCTCACCGGATCCTTGTAACCGGCAATCTTGGCGTCGATCCTGGCCTTGGTTTCGGCATCCTGCTTGTCGTATTCCAGCAGCGCGTTGGGATGGATGCCGATGTGTGCGGCGATGATCATTTCCAGACGGGCCAGGCCGATACCGGCGTTGGGCAGCTGGCCGAAGTCAAACGCACGTTCCGGGTTGGCAACGTTCATCATGATCTTCAGCGGGGCCGGCGGCATGTTGTCCAGGTTGGTGACAATGCGCTCGAAGGCCAGCTTGCCGGCGTAGATGTTGCCGGTGTCGCCTTCGGCGCAGCTCACGGTCACTTCCTGGCCGTCGCTGATCAGGTCCAGCGCGTTGCCGGTACCGACCACGGCCGGCACGCCCAGTTCACGGGCAATGATGGCGGCGTGGCAGGTGCGGCCGCCACGGTTGGTGACGATGGCGGCAGCGCGCTTCATCACCGGTTCCCAGTCCGGGTCGGTCATGTCGGCCACCAGCACATCGCCCGGCTGCACGCGGTCCATGTCTTCCAGGCTGCGTACCACGCGGGCCACGCCGGCGCCGATCTTCTGGCCGATAGCGCGACCTTCGGCGATCACTTCGCCGGTGCCCTGGAGCAGGTAACGCTCGATCTGGGTGGACTTGGCGCGCGACTTCACGGTCTCCGGGCGGGCCTGGACGATGAACAGCTTGCCCGAGACACCGTCCTTGGCCCACTCGATGTCCATCGGGCGGCCGTAGTGCTTTTCAATGATCAGGGCCTGCCTGGACAGCTCCTGCACGTCTTCATCGCTGATGGAGAAGGTGTTGCGCAGCTGCGCCGGGGTGTCCTCGATCTTGACGCGCTCGCCCGGGACGTCGGAATAGACCATGCGGATGGCCTTGGAACCCAGCGAACGGCGCAGGATCGCCGGCTTGCCCTGCTGCAGGGTCGGCTTGTAGACGTAGAACTCGTCCGGGTTGACCGCGCCCTGCACGACCATTTCGCCCAGGCCGAAGGAGGAGGTCACAAACACCACGTCGCGGAAACCGGATTCGGTGTCCAGAGTAAACAGCACGCCGGATGAACCCACGCCCGAGCGCACCATCAGCTGCACGCCGGCCGACAGGAACACGTCTTCGTGCTTGAAGCCGTGGTGGACGCGGTAGGCAATGGCGCGGTCGTTGTACAGCGAGGCGAACACTTCCTTCACCTTGTGCACGACATCGTCGGCCCCGGTCACATTCAGGAAGGTTTCCTGCTGGCCGGCGAACGAGGCGTCGGGCAGGTCTTCGGCAGTGGCAGAGGAGCGCACGGCCACCGCCACCTCACCACCGCCGTTTTCGGCGCACAGCTGGGCGTAGGCGGCGCGGATGTCGGCATCCAGCTCCGGCTGCAGCGGGGCGTCGATCACCCAGCCACGGATTTCCTTGCCGGCCACGGTCAGGGCGCCGACGTCTTCCACGTCCAGGGTGGCCAGCTTGTCGAAAATGCGCTGGGACAGGTTGTTGTGGGCGATGAACGCCTTGAACGCGTCGGAGGTGGTGGCATAGCCACCCGGCACCGAGACACCCAGGCCGGCAAGGTTGCCGATCATCTCGCCGAGGGAGGAATTCTTGCCACCCACGCGGGCCAGATCGGCCAGGCGCAGCTCATGCAACCACAGGATGTTCTCGTTCAACGCGATGCTCCGTTGTGCCATCGCCCGGGGTGGGCTGCTGGCCACGTCCGTAGGAAAAGTGCGCATATGATGCAGTGCACACCGCACTGAAACAAGTTACTGTGCATGCTTTCCGTTTCGTTTCATCGGTGACTTGCCATGGGTGTTGATGCACTGCCGACCCGACCGGTGTTCTATGTGTCTGACGGCACAGGCATCACCGCCGAAACCATCGGTCACAGCCTGCTGACCCAGTTTTCCGGGTTCAATTTCATCACTGAACGGCTGGCCTTCATTGATGACCCGGGCAAGACCGAGGCGGCCTGCGTGCGCATCGGCCTGGCCGCTGAACGCTACAACGTGCGGCCGATCGTGATCAGCTCCTGTGTCGATACCACCCGGACCGCCCGGCTGCAGCAAACCGGTGCCCTGGTCATTGATGTGATGGGGCCTTCGATCGCGACCCTGGAGGACGAGCTGGAGGCCACGCACATGGCCCGCGTCGGCCAGGCCCACGGCATCGTCGATTTCGAGCGCTACCACCGCCGCATCAACGCGATGAATTTCGCCCTGACCCACGATGACGGGGTGGCGATCAACTACGACGATGCCGACGTCATCCTGGTGGCCGTCTCACGCGCCGGCAAGACGCCGACCTGTATCTACCTGGCCCTGCATTACGGTATCCGCGCGGCCAACTACCCGCTGACCGACGAGGATCTGGAGCACGACCGCCTGCCGCCGCGCCTGCGTCCTTACCGCAACAAGCTGTTCGGCCTGACCATCGACCCGGAAAAACTGGCCCAGATCCGCCAGGAGCGACGCCCCAACTCGCGCTACGCCGCGCTGGAAACCTGCAAGCGCGAGGTCGCCGCGGCAGAAACCATGCTGCGCATGGAGCGCATCCCGAGCCTGAGCACCACCCACACCTCGATCGAGGAAATCTCCAGCAAGGTGATGAGCTCGCTGGACCTGAACCGCGGGATGCTCTGAGGTTGCCGGCCAACAGCACCACCACACTGCCGGAACGGGCCCACGGCCTGGTGCCGTCGATGAGCCGGCTGGGCTGGCTGATCGGCCTGCAGGAAGAAAATTACCGTCTGCTGCAGCGTCTGTTTGTGCCGCAGCGGCTGGCCGATGGCAGCTACCTTTCCAGCATCGGTGATGGCATGGACGTGCACCTGGAAGTGCTGGCCAGCCACCGCTACACCCAGGAGCTGCGCCTGAGCTACCTGCTGCCGGACCCGGTCAGTGGTCAGCCGGACCCGTCGGCCTACCTGCGCCTGTATCGCGATGCCGGCCTGGCCGAGGCCACCCATTGCTATGTGGGCCGGCGCTGGCAGGATGTCATCGGCCTGGATGCCCCGGCGCGGCAGATCATCGGCCACCGGGTGCGGATGAACACCTTCCTGGGCAAGTGGCTGCACTACCTGGCCCAACAGGGGCACGGTATCGCCAGCCTGGCACCCACCACGGTGGCAATCAGCGGCTGACCGCGAGCGGCACACGGGCCATACTGGCCGCTTTGTCGCAACCGGTGTCCTTCCCATGCCCCATACCCCGATCGTGGCCACCCTTGGCTATGTGCTCAGTGCAGATGGCAGCCAGGTGCTGATGATCCACCGCAATGCCCGCCCTGGCGACCTGCACCTGGGCAAGTACAACGGCCTGGGCGGCAAGCTGGAGCGCGATGAGGACATCGCCGCCTGCATGCGCCGGGAAATTGCCGAGGAGGCCGGCATCGAGGTGACCTCGATGCACCTGCGTGGCACGCTGAGCTGGCCCGGCTTCGGCAAGCACGGCGAGGACTGGCTGGGTTTCATCTTCCTGATCGACGGTTTCACCGGCACTCCGCTGCAGGCCAACCCGGAAGGCAGCCTGGAATGGGTGGCACGCGACCAGCTGCACACCCTGCCGATGTGGGATGGCGACCGCCACTTCCTGCCGCTGGTGTTCGACGCCGACCCACGGCCGTTCCATGGCGTGATGCCGTATGCCGACGGCAAGATGCAGTCCTGGCGCTACACCCGGCTGTGAGCCTTTGCCTGATCGGTCCGGGTGGACCGGGATGCCTGCCGGGTTCATGCCCGGGTCAGAGCACGCGCTACCCTGTACCCATTCCTGTCTGGTGAATAGCGATGACACGTCATTTTTCCATGCTGCGCGAGTTCCAGTTGGCCGATTGGTTCACCCTGGGCAATGCCTTCTGTGGCACCGGAGCGGTGTTTGCCGCCCTGCGCTTCGGCCAGGACGGGCAGAAGGCGAACCTGCTGCTGGGCATGGCCCTGATCCCACTGGCCTTCATCTTCGATGCCCTGGACGGTCGTATCGCCCGCTGGCGCAAGACCAGCTCCACCCTCGGCCGTGAGCTGGACTCGCTGGCCGATGTGATCTCCTTCGGCGTCGCCCCGGCCGCCCTGGCCTATGCCTGCGGCATGCAGGGTGGCTGGGATTGGCTGATCCTGAGCTTCTTCGTCTGCTGCGGGGTCAGCCGGCTGGCCCGTTACAACGTCACCGCCGAAGCGCTGGCCGGAGCTGACGACAAGGTGCCGTACTTTGAAGGCACCCCGATTCCCAGCAGCCTGGTGCTGGTGGTGGTGCTGGCCATTGCCGCCTGGCAGGGCGCGCTGGGCAGCCAGCTGTGGGGCGGGGTGTGGCAACTGGGGCCGTGGCAGCTGCACCCGTTGGTGCTGATGTTCGCCGTTTCCGGCAGCCTGATGATCAGCAAGACCTTGCGCATCCCCAAGCCCTGAGCAGGCTGTCCCGGCACTGCTATGATCGGCTTTTGCCCAGCATGCCGCCGCAATGATCGACGATTCAGGCCACGCCCCGTTCCAGCGCCAGCTCAACGAGTATTTCAACGCTTGGGCGCGGGCCATGCAGCAGGCCGCCGCCCCGACTGCCGGCGGGTTTGACGGCCTCGGTGCGGCCGCAGGCGGCCCCTGGCTGCAGGCCATCCACCAACTGGCCCGGCAGGCCCTGGAGCAGGGCCTGGACAGTGCCGGCATCGCCGCCGCATGGCGGCAGATCCTGCAGCAGGGTCTGTGGCCGGACAGCGTGGCACTGGGCGCGGTGCCCGGCGGCAGCACGTGGAGCTGGCCACCGGGTGCGCAGGCCTGGCTGGAGCATCCCACCTTCGGCCCGATGCGCGAGCACCTGGAGCGCTGGCAGCAGCAGGCGCGGCAACAGCAGCAGGGGCAGGGCGCGTTCGCGGCCTGGCAAACCCTGATGATGCGTGTGCGCGAGCTGGCCCTGGCGCAGTTCGAACAACAGTTGCGCAGCCACGAACAGCGCCCGTTGGCCGATGCCCGAGCCTTGCTCGACCTGTGGGTGGAGGCTGCCGAGCAGGCCTGGCAGCAGGTGGCCATGAGCGAGGAGTTCGCCCGCTTGCTCGGCCAGCTCAACCAGGCGCAGATGCAGCTGCTGCAGGCCAGGCAGGACGAGGCCGATCGTCTGTATGCGGGCCTTGGCATTGCCAGCCGGCGTGAGCTGGACCAGGCCTACCAGCGCATCGACGCACTGGAGCGGCAGGTACGCCAGTTGCTGGCTGCCACGGTGGCGCCAGCCACAGCCGGCAAGCCTGCCGCCGCATCTGCTGCGCCCCGGGCCACGGCGAAAAACAAGCCCGCCGGCCGCCGTGCCGCACCGGCGGTGAAAAAGGCTTCGGCCACGGGTGCCCGGCCAGCCAAGGCCGCCAGTGCTGGAAAGACCGGCCAGACGGCCAGCAGCAAGCGCCCGGCACGTCGTACGGACAAGGGCTGAGCCATGGCACGCAGCCCACTGGGGTTCGACCTGGCCGCGCTGAGCGCGGAAACCGCGCAGCTTCAGCAGCGTCTGCTCGACAGCCTGCAGGCCATGCCGCAAGTGGGTGAGGTCAGCGTCGGCGTCAGCCCGCGCCAGCAGGTCTGGCAGGACGGCAAGGTCAGCCTCTACCGCTTCCTTGCCGACGAAGATGCTGCCGGTCCGGTACGCCAGCCGTTGCTGGTGGTCTATGCCCTGGTCAACCGCCCTTACATGATCGACCTGCAGCAGGGGCGTTCGCTGGTCCAGCGCCTGCTCGCCCTGGGCCATGACGTGTATGTGCTGGACTGGGGTTATCCCGACCGTGGCGACCGCTACCTGCAGCTGGAAGACTATGTGCTGCGTTATATCGATGGCGCGGTGGGTCACCTGTGCCAGGCCAGCGGACAGCCAGCCATCGACCTGCTCGGCATCTGCCAGGGCGGGGTGCTCTCGCTGTGCTATGCCGCCCTGCAGCCAGCGCGGGTGCGCAACCTGATCACCATGGTCACCCCGGTGGATTTCCACAGCGAGGGCAACATGCTCGGTCACTGGGCCCGGGCCCTGGATGTGGACCTGCTGGTGGACACCCTGGGCAACATCCCGGCCGACCTGATGAACCTGAGCTACCTGATGCTCAAGCCGTTTAGGCTGAACCTGCACAAGTACGTGGCCATGCTCGACATCGCGCATGATCCGCAGGCCCTGCAGGATTTTCTGCGCATGGAAAAGTGGATCTTTGATTCACCCGACATGGCGGGCGCCGCCTTTGCCCAGTTCATCAAGCAGTTCTACCAGGCCAACGGCCTGGTCCAGGGTACGGTCGAGCTTGCCGGACGGACGGTGGACCTGGCCAATGTGCGCATGCCGGTGCTCAACCTGTACGCCAGCCAGGACCACCTGGTGCCGCCGGCCGCCGCGCAGGCACTGGCTGGTCTGGTCGGCAGCCAGGACTACAGCGAGCACTGCTTTGCCGGCGGGCATATCGGCATCTATGTCTCCTCCCGCGCCCAACGCGAAGTGCCCGATGCCATCGACCAGTGGTTGCGAAAGCGCCGATGAAAGCGCTCACGGCCACAGTACGGGGGCTGTTGCTCATGTCGCTGTGCTTGCCGTCCCTGGCGGCTGCGGCGGCCGTGGATGCCGCCACACGCGATGAAATCGCCGGCCTGATGCAGGTGCTGCAGCAATCCGGGTGCCGTTTCCAGCGCAACGGCAACTGGTACGATGCGGCCCGGGCACGCAGCCACTTGCAGCGCAAGTACGATTACCTGCTCAAACGCGACCTGGTGACTTCATCGGAGCGGTTCATCGAGTTGGCCGGCAGCCGCAGCAGCATGACCGGGCGTGCCTACAAGGTGGCCTGCAATGGCAATACCGAGCAGGACGCCGCCAACTGGTTCAACCAGCAATTGCAACTGCTGCGTCGGGACAGGCATTGATGCACGCCCGGCTGTCCTCCGCCACGACCGATGGATTGGTGCAATGAGCCTGACACCCCGGGGTCTGTTGGGATGGTTGTTGGGCCTGGCAGGCGCTTTGTGGACGATACCCAACACCCTGATCGGCCTGATCGGCGGTTTGATTGCATTGCCGGGCGGGGCACGTGTGCGCTGGAGCCCGCGTGAGCTGGCCCTGGTGTTTGTGCACTATCCATGGGGGCCGGGCGGGGCAATCACCTTCGGCAACGTGATCCTGGCCACCGGCAGCGATCTGGATACAGCCTGCACCACCTACGCCCACCGCGCCGGTTGGTGCCGGCAGCCGATGATGCGCCTGGGCGACCACGAGCGGGCCCATGTGTTGCAGTACATGGTGCTGGGGGTGTTCTTCCTGCCCCTGTACCTGGCCTGCGGCGGGGTCAGTGCCGGCAACCGCTTCGAGCAGGCGGCCGACCGTTACGCCCTCACCGGCAAGGGGTGGTGGCCATGGATGCGTGATGAAACTCACGTTTCATGACCCGCCGACAAGTCGTTTAGGTTTTTGACACGAAATTTTAAGCAGGACTCCCGGATCATTGTCGCGGCAACATCGCACGACAGGAGATTCACCCATGACGCACGTGCTTTACGTCGGGGGCAGCAAGGACGGCACCCGGGGAATGATGCCTTATGGCCTGCGCAAGCTGCAGGCCGAAGGGGATCAGGGAACTGAAATTTACGTGGAAAAAACGATGGACCTTACCGGCGTGGGCCGGGTCAAGGTAATGGCGCTGGAAGGCCTGCACGAAGAAGTGCTGGTGCAGCAGCTGCAGCAGCACTACCGCTGAGTACCGGCCAGCCAATGGCTATCGCCATCGGCCGCGGAGCAGGACAATGGGGTTTTTCCGCGTCCTGCTCCGCATGAACAATCCGGCACATCAATCCCGCATCACCTCCCAGTTGGCCGCCGAGGCCAATGCCAGCGTGGCGCAGGTCAGCGCGGCCATCGGCTTGCTCGACGAGGGGGCCACGGTTCCCTTCATCGCCCGCTACCGCAAGGAGGCCACCGGTGGTCTGGATGACGGCCAGTTGCGTCTGCTGCTGCAGCGCCTCGGCTATCTGCGCGAGCTGGAGGCGCGGCGCGAGGCGATCCTGGCCAGCATCGAGGGGCAGGGCAGGCTGGAGCCCGGCTTGCGCCGGCAGATCGAAGCGGCTGGCAGCAAGTCGCAGCTGGAGGACCTGTACCTGCCGTACAAGCCGCGCCGGCGTACCCGCGCGCAGATCGCTCGCGAAGCCGGTCTGGAGCCGTTGGCCCGGGCTTTGCTCGAACAGCCGCAGCATGTGCCGGAAAAACAGGCCGCCCACTGGGTCAACCCGGACCGTGGCATTGCTGACACCGCCGCCGCGCTGGATGGTGCGCGCCACATCCTGATCGAGCAATGGTGCGAACAGGCCGCCTTGCTCGGCGCCCTGCGCAGCTGGTTTGCACAACACGCGGTGCTGCAGTCCCGGCTGGAGCGGGGCAAGGAACAGCAGGCGCAGAAGTACCGTGACTACTTCGAACACGACGAGGCGCTGGCCAGCATCGCCTCCCATCGCCTGCTGGCCTTGTTGCGTGGCGAGCGCGAGCAACTGCTCAAGCTCGAGCTGGTTGCCGGCCGCGACAGCGACCAGGGACAGCGTCATGCCTGCGCGTTGATCGCACGCCACGCAGGCGTCGCTGCGCAGGGGCGGGCAGGCGATGGCTGGCTGCTGGCCTGCTGCGAGCAGGCCTGGAAGGCCCGGCTGCACGGCGCGCTGTCCACCCAGCTGTTGGCAGCGGCGCGTGAGCGCGCCCAGGCTCAAGCCATCGCGGTATTCAGCGCCAACCTCGGGGATCTGCTGCTGGCCGCGCCGGCCGGGCGCAAGGTGGTGCTCGGTATTGACCCCGGGATCCGTACCGGCTGCAAGCTGGCCGTAGTGGATGACACCGGCAAGCTGCTGGAGACCGCCACCATCTATCCACACGAGCCGCGTCGGCAGTGGGCACAGTCACTGGCCCAGCTGCAGCAGCTGTGCCAGCGCCACCAGGTGGCCCTGATCGCGATCGGCAACGGCACCGCCAGTCGTGAAACCGACGCGCTGGTCGCTGAGTTGCAGGCTGGCTTGCCCGCATCGGCACGTCCGCGCAAGGTGCTGGTGAGCGAGGCCGGCGCCTCGGTATATTCAGCCTCCGAGCTGGCCGCCGGCGAGTTGCCGCAGCTGGATGTTTCGCTGCGCGGGGCCGTGTCCATTGCCCGCCGGCTGCAGGACCCGCTGGCCGAGCTGGTCAAGATCGAGCCCAGGGCCATCGGCGTGGGGCAGTACCAGCATGATGTGGACCAGGGCCAGCTGGCGCTGGCGCTGCAGGCGCGGCTGGAAGACTGCGTCAATGCCGTGGGGGTGGACGTCAATACCGCCTCGGCCGCCCTGCTGGGCTATGTGTCCGGCGTCAATGCCACAGTGGCTGCCAATATCGTCGCCTATCGCGATGCCAACGGGGCTTTCCGGCGGCGGCGCGACCTGCTCAAGGTGCCGCGGCTGGGGCCGCGCTGCTACGAGCAATGCGCGGGTTTTTTGCGCATAAACGATGGTGATGAGCCCTTGGATGCCTCGGCAGTGCATCCGGAAGCTTATCCGGTGGTGTCGCGCATCCTGGACAGCTGCGGCAAGTCGATCGGCCAGCTGATCGGTGATCGTGACACTTTGCGCAGCCTTGCCCCTGAGCGTTTCGTCGACGCGCGCTTCGGCCTGCCCACCGTGCGCGACATCCTGGTTGAGCTGGAAAAGCCCGGTCGTGACCCGCGCCCGGAGTTTGTCACTGCACGCTTTGACCAATCCGTGCAAGGTCTGGCCGACCTCAAGGTGGGTATGTGGCTTGAGGGAGTGGTCAGCAATGTTGCCGCCTTCGGCGCCTTCGTCGATATCGGTGTGCACCAGGATGGCCTGATACACATTTCCCAGCTGGCCGAGGGCTACATCAAGGATCCGCGGCAGGCGGTCAAGGCCGGCGATGTGGTCAAGGTGCGGGTGGTGGAGGTGGATATCGCCCGCAAGCGCATCGCCTTGAGCCGGCGGCTGCCGGATGCAGCCCCGCAAGCCGGCGCACGCGCGGCTGCGCCTGCCGCCAGGCCGGCCAATGGCAAGGAAGGCCGCCAGCGATCAACGACCCAGCCCAGCACTCCCGGTGCCTTGGCGCTGGCCTTGAATCGGGCCAGGGCTGACCGCGGCAAGTGAGCCCTCAGCCGTAACGTCGTGCCAGTTTGATCGCATCGATCAGGTCGCTCATGCCCGGTGGGCGGTCCAGCAGAATGGTGGAGTCATAGGCGGCGGGCAGGGAGGCCCGGTCGTGGGCCGCCACCGTAATGCACTCGATCCCCAGCCGGCGGATGGCCGTGGCCAGTGGCGCGGCAGTGACTGCCTGCTCCGGCTGCAGGTCGATCAGCACAAGTTCCGGGCGTGGCTGCGCGTGCAGCTGCTCGTTGGCATCGGCATAGGTCTGGCTGAGGGTGATCTGGGTGTAGCCCAGGTGCCTGAGCTGCATGCACAGCAGGAAGCTGCTGGCAGGATCTCCTTCCACAATGAGCAGACGCAACGAGGCCCCCATGACACGTCGTTTCCCCTTCAAACGCGGACAATGGGAACAGAAACAGTGTGAAGGCCTGATGCCGCCGAAATGTTGACGCCAGTGCACCAGGCCGCAGCAGCGCGGTGCATTCCAGACACGATGCATCGCCGCTTGCCAAAGCAGCTCCGGCTGCCCCTGTGTGGCATTGCGTAACGTACGGGAGAGGAAGATTGCAGGCACAAAAAAGCCCCCGATATACAAGGATTTCCTTGCTGATCAGAGGCTTGATTGTTCTTGGTGCCGAAGGTGGGACTCGAACCCACACGCTTTTAAGGGCGGCGGATTTTGAATCCGCTGCGTCTACCGATTCCGCCACTTCGGCTGAAGTGCTGCCCAGTATACCGCGGCATTCAGGTCTGAGAAGGGGCTAATGAAAGCCTTCTGCGGCCAGCCTTGGCTTGCCAAGCAATAATTGGCGTCCCCACGGGGATTCGAACCCCGGTCGTTACCGTGAAAGGGTAATGTCCT
>JBJEWP010000076.1:0-7216 GCA_051885115.1 Stenotrophomonas sp.
CCGCGGATGTAGAAGCGCGGGAAGGCACGGCCGAAGGACGATTCGATGTTCAGGCTGGGCACGCGGCCGGACAGGAAACGGATGTCGGTGCCGCCGGAAACCAGGGCATCGAGCTTTTCGCCGCTGACCGTGCTGATCGATACCGGCACGTCCTGGATGTTCTCGCTCTTGCGCGCCGCGGTCACGCTGATCGCGTCCAGGGTGGCGGCCTGCGGCGACGCTGCATCCTGCTGGGCCATGGCTGCAGCCGGCAACACGGTGGCCAGGGCGAGGACAAGAGGGCGCACGACCGGGCGACGGACGTGGGCAGAACGGGACGACACGGACATGTCATTAACCTTTCAAGTTGTGGGCGACACCGCTCCTGGGTGCCTTACGGGGCGGAATTGTTGCAGCACAGCACCAGCGCCGCAATGCCACCCCATTCATTTCTGCGCAAACCAAGTCCGCCCGCGCCGGCAGAGCAACGCGTGTACACCGGCGGCGGCCCCTGCCGCAGGCACTTTGCGTTCTCCTACACTGTGGCTTCCCACCGCCGTCCTTGCGAAGCCACGCCCATGAGCACCTGGTATTTCCATATTCCCGGCCATGCCGACCGTCTTGGCCCGTTCGATGACGCTGCCGCCCGCCAGCAGGCTGCCATCAACCCCACCGCCCTGGTCTGGCGTGCCGGCATGAACGGCTGGACCGCTCTGGCCCAGGTGCCGGAACTGGCCAGCGCCGGTGGCCCGCCGCCGATGCCGGGCATGCCGCCGATGCCGCCGGCCCCCATGCAGGGCAGCCACCATGCCGGCTCCGGGCGCCGCAATGACGACATCGACTTCGCCATCCACGGCCAGGAAATGCAGTTTGTGGAAATTGAACTGGACCCGGGCGAAAGCGCGATTGCCGAAGCCGGCGCGTTGATGTTCAAGGACGCCTCGGTGCAGATGGACACCGTGTTCGGCGACGGCCGCCACGAAGGCGCCGGCGGCGGCTTCATGGACAAGCTGCTGTCGGCCGGCAAGCGCGTGATCACCGGTGAGAGCCTGTTTGCCACGCTGTACACCCACACCGGCCAGGGCAAGGCCAAGGTGGCTTTCGCCGCCCCCTACCCGGGCACGGTGATCCCGATGAAGCTGGACCAGCTCGGCGGCCGCCTGATCTGCCAGAAGGACAGCTTCCTGGCCGGCGCCCGTGGGGTGCAGGTGGGCGTGCACTTCCAGCGCAAGGTGATGACCGGCCTGTTCGGCGGCGAGGGTTTCATCATGCAGAAGCTGGAAGGTGACGGCTGGGTGTTCGTGCATGCCGGCGGTTGCGTGGTCGAACGCGAATTGCGTGCCGGTGAGCGCCTGGATGTGGATACCGGCTGCGTGGTGGCCTACACCGCCGGGGTGGAGATGGACGTCAAGCGCGTGCCCGGGATCAAGAGCATGATCTTCGGCGGCGAAGGGGTGTTCCTGGCCACCCTGACCGGCCCGGGCAAGGTCTGGCTGCAGTCGCTGCCGTTCTCGCGCCTGGCCGGCCGGGTGTTTGCTGCCGCCCCCCAGGGCGGAGGCCAGAACCGGGGCGAAGGCTCGGTGCTCGGCGGCCTGGGCCGCATCCTGGACGGCGACAACAACTTCTGAGTGCCCGCACACCGTTCGCGCCGGCGCTGAACCGGTGCGAACGGCGCTGACACCGGCCCGACGGCAAACGACTATGCTGCACGCCTTGTCGCCCACTGTTTGCGTTCTGACCATGGTCTCGATCCGTCTCGCCGCTGCTGCTTCCACGCTGACCCTGTTGCTGGCCGCCTGTGGCGGTGAAAACACCCGGCCAACCGCGCCGGTGGCCCCGGTGCCGGCAGCCCCGGTGGAGCCGGTGAAGATTGGCGTGGCCCTGGGCGGCGGCGCGGCCAAGGGTTTTGCCCACATCGGGGTGATCAAGATGCTCGAAGCCAATGGTTTCGAGCCGGTGGTGATCTCCGGCACCAGCGCCGGCAGCGTGGTCGGGGCGCTGTATGCCAGTGGCATGAATGCCTTCCAGATGCAGGAAAAGGCGGTGGCCCTGGACCAGGCCTCGATCCGTGATGTGCGCCTGTTCTCCGGTGGCCTGATCCAGGGCCAGAAACTGCAGGATTACGTCAACGAGCAAGTGGCCGGGCGCAACCTGCAGCAGCTGCGCAAACCGCTGGCGGTGGTGGCCACCCGCCTGGAGGATGGCCACCGCACGGTGTTCACCCGTGGCAATGTCGGCCAGGCCGTACGTGCCTCCAGCTCCATTCCCGGGGTGTTCGAGCCGGTGGCGATCAGCGGCAAGACCTATGTCGATGGCGGCGTGGTCTCGCCGGTGCCGGTGGATGCGGCACGCCAGCTCGGCGCCGAGGTGGTGATCGCGGTGGATATTTCCTCGCGCGCCTCCGGCCAGCGCCCGGACGGCCTGCTGGGCACGGTCAACCAGTCCATTGCGATCATGGGCCAGCGCCTGGGCGAGCAGGAGCTGGCCCGCGCCGACGTGATCATCCGCCCGCAGGTGCTGGATATCGGTGCGGCCGATTTCGCCCAGCGCGGGCGCGCCATTGTCGAGGGTGAAAAGGCCGCGCAGGCGGCGATGCCACAGATCCGCGCCGCCGTGGCCCGGGCCCGGGCCAACAAGCAACAGGCCGCCAACGGCGCCGCCCGCCAGCAGCAGGCCCAGCAGCAGCAAGCCCGCCAGGCCTGCCTGGAAGCGCGCTCGCGGGTGGACAAGCTGCGCGGCAATGAAGCCATGTGCGCTTCGGACCAATAAACCGGCCTGCTCCAGGCTCCGGGCAGGAACCCGGGAACTACCTGCTGCCGGATCTGTGATCCTGAACGCGGCAAGGCCGGCAGCACCTGTGGCAAGGTAGCCGGCCCTGCGCCATGTCTTGTTGTGCCGTACTGCCGCTGTTTACGCCGCCGCCGCGCAACCGTTGCCCATGCCTTCCTCGACCGCGACCCTTGCCCTGTCCATCAGCCTTGCCGGCCTGACCGCGTGTGCCCATGAACAGGCCGCTGCCCATGTCCCGGGCAATCCCTCCTTGAACAGCGTCCTTCGGGCGCCACAGGATGCGGCCGTGGTCTTGCAGGCCGTACTTGGCTTGATCCAGAACAGCCGGCAGCTGTCCGACCTGACCGTGGAGCATGTGGGCCGGCATCTGGGCCAGCCCCTGCAACAAGCTGATGACAGCAGCACCCTGTATGGCTTCAACATCGGTCTGGATGGCAACTGGCAGTGCGGCGTACTGCTGGACAGCCGGCAGCAACCGCGCTTGGAGCTGAGCTTCAACCACGCCGATGACGCTGCCTCGCTGCAGCCGCTGTGCCAACTGGATTACGCCGCCTTCACCGAAAAGCTGCAGGCCCAGGGCCTGCAACGGGCCTCCTTCCATGGCGAACACGGCCAGCTGCAACGGGAAATCTTCAGCAAGCCCGGGTTGCAGGTCAGCGTCTACCCGCAGGGCGAATCGGCCGGCAATGCCCAGCAGCTGTGCGTGCGCATGGTGTCCATCCCTTGACCGCCACACCAGCCCCCTCAAAACAAAGGCTCAGCCGCGTTCGAGCTGCGACAACGGCAGCGCACGGAATTCCTTCACCGTGCGCAGCACGAAGCTGGAATTGACGTCGGCCACGCCGGCGGCATTGAGCAGCTTGTCCAGCAGGAAGGCCGAGAAATGGTCCAGGTCGCGCACATAGATGTGCAGCAGGTAGTCCATGTCGCCGGTCAGGGCATGACAGGCCACCACTTCATCCCACAGCTGCACCGCATCGATGAAGCGGGCAATCGCCTCGCTGCCATGCTTGGACAACTGCACGCGCACGAAGGCCTGCAGGCCCAGGCCGATCGCCCGCGGTTGCAGCCAGGCGCCGTAGCCACCGATGACCCCGTCGGTTTCCAGCCGCTGCACCCGGCGCAGGCAGGCCGAAGGCGACAGGTTGACCCGCTGGGCCAGCTCGGCATTGGTGGCGCGGCCATTGCGCTGGATTTCCGCCAGCAGCCGCAAGTCTGTGCGATCGAGTGCGATGGATGCTGACATTGCTGCCCCGCAACATGTATTTGACGCAATATTGTTGCGTCAAACACCCTGCTGTGCGCAACTACGCAAACCTGTTGCGCCGGCTCCTGCCTAGCATGGAGGCTCGTCCCCGATGAGCCGCCAGCATGGATACCACCAGCCCCCGCCGTGTCGAACACCAGCACACCGACAAGGGTTATGTGCCGGTGTATACCACCGCCGTGGTGGAGCAGCCCTGGGACAGCTACAGCAGCGATGACCACGCCACCTGGGGCACCCTGTACCGCCGCCAGCGCGCGCTGCTGGTCGGCCGCGCCTGCCAGGAGTTTCTCGATGCCCAGGATGCAATGGGCATGGGCGAGCAGCACATTCCGCGCTTTGACCAGCTCAACCGCATCCTGCAGGCGGCCACCGGCTGGACCCTGATCGCGGTGGAAGGCCTGCTGCCGGAACTGGACTTCTTCGAGCACCTGGCCAACCGCCGATTCCCGGTGACCTGGTGGATCCGCCGCCCCGAGCAGATCGACTACATCGCCGAGCCGGACCTGTTCCACGACCTGTTCGGCCATGTGCCGCTGCTGATGGAGCCGCGCTTTGCCGACTACATGCAGGCCTACGGTGCCGGCGGCGTACGCGCCGCGCAGCAGTTCGGCGAGCAGGCGCTGCAGCACCTGACCCGGCTGTACTGGTACACGGTGGAATTCGGCCTGATCAACACCGCCGATGGCCTGCGCATCTACGGTGCCGGCATTGTCTCGTCCAAGGGCGAATCGCTGTACAGCCTCGAATCGGCCGCGCCCAACCGCATCGGTTTTGACCTGCAGCGGATCATGTGCACCCGCTACCGCATCGACACCTTCCAGAAGACCTATTTCGTGATCGACAGCTTCGAGCAGCTGATGGCGGCCACCGCGATCGATTTCGCCCCGCTGTATGCCCACCTGGAAGACGCCCCGGCCATTGCCGCCGGCGACGTGCTGGCCACCGACCGGGTGTTCCAGCATGGCAGCGGCGAAGGCTTCAGTGATGGCGGCGACGTCTGAAGCCGCGGCAGCGGCCAACGAAGCGTTAACCCGGCTGTCCTAAACTGCCAACCATGGCGATGATCAAAGGAAACGATCAGGTCCTGCCCGGCTTGCAGAAACTGGTGCAGGTACTGGACACCGCAGTGGCCGGGCGCAGCCCTGCCCATGCCTATGCCGGCGTGCGTGCCGCCCTGCCGCTGCTGGTGGGTGATACCCAGGTACAGCTGCCGGCAGTGGCCTACCGCCCGCATCCGCAGCACTACGCACGCCATGAGCTGTACTGCAGCCGCGAGCATGGCTACTGCGTGGTGGCCATGGCCTGGGCACCCGGGCAAGGGGCGCCGGTACATGACCATGACGGCCACTGGTGTGTCGAGGCCGTGTGGTCAGGCCAGCTGGAAGTCACCGACTGGCAGCTGCTGCAGGCCGATGACACGGCAGGTTGGCAATTTGCCCAAGGACCCAGCCAGGGCCAGCGTGCCGGTGATTGCGCCGGCCTGCAGGGCACTGCGGCATACCACAGCGTGCGCAACCCCGACCCGCAAGCCGTGGCGGTATCCGTCCACGTCTACCAGCAACGCCTGGAGCAGTGCACGGTCTTTACGGCCGATGGCAATGGCCGTTACTGGCCACGCGCGCTGCCGCTGGCCAACGATGCCTGAGGCTTCAGCAGCAGCCGGTTGCCTGGCAGATCCGGCAGCCAGGGGCAAGCCACCAGGCCGCCGTTGACAGGGGGAGCCTGAAACCACCGTGGGCCGGCTCAGCCCAGCACCGGCCCGCTGGACGCCTGTGCCAGGGATGGCTCCCGCTCGCGTTGCAGCGCTTGTTCCTGCGCCTGGCGCTGGTCATTCACTGCCAGCTGCTTGAATGACTGCTCCACCGCAGTGGCCACTGCCTGCGCCAACGGCATCTGTGCACGCAGGTGTGTTGGATCATCCCTCTCCCCCTGGACCACAAAGACATTCGGCCCGTGTTGCCCGCATACCCCCGTGCGTCCGATCAACACATGATCCACCCGCTGCAGGCAGGCACCGGCAGCCAGCAGGGTGGCGCTCGCCGTCAGCCACTCGCTCTGCATGTCCTCCAGTTTGCCCAGGCCGGCATCCACCTCACACACCGCTACCCGGCACTGCTGGTAAAGCGCATGCCGCGGATGCTCGGGATGCCTGGGATCACCGCCATGTGCCATCCGGGGAGCCGCGTTTTCATCGCCCTGCTCCGGGGCCGTATCTGCCAGCAACCAGGGGCTGGCAATAATCGGCCGGTCACGGTTGGGATCTTCCGGGTGAAATTGCCCACGCAGCGCTTCGCGCAGCTGGCGTACCTGACGGGCGTCATCCAGGTATTGCACTGTCTGCGGGTCATTCACCTTGTCGCTGCCAACCGGAAACCTGACCAGGGGCACAGGAATCACCGGTGCATTCACCGTTGCCGTGATTTCCCGGCGCCACTGCCCTGTGTCCCCGTCATGAACATAGGTCTGCCCACGATAGGCAATCCGGTCAGGGTCCAGGTTGGAAACAGGCTGTTTCCCTTGTGGCAAGCGCGCTTCTGCCATGTGCTGCAGATAGCCCACCGGGTCATCAATCAGCTCCCTGTACTTGCCAAGCACCAGGTTGCTGGTTGCCTCCATCCGGTCCAGCCCCAGCCGCTTGTTGTCCAGCAACATGGCCCAGACAGCTTCTGCTTCCTCCCGGCCACCGTAGGCACGGGCGGCCTCCAGCAGCTTGTACGGCGTCCAGGCCGATGGGTGGATACCCCGGGCCTTGAATGCTTCATCATGGGCCTTCTGTATGTCCTCCACGGCAGGTTCAGTGCCAGCTCTGGGGCATTCTTTCCAAAATGGACTTTCCTCAGCGCAAGATCACGCTGCATCAACTCCACCCCGAACGCCTGCCAGTCGCCCTCACTCATCCGCTTCCCGTCAGCATCTGCCTGACGATCGGCAAACCGGTTCGCGGTTGCTCCCGGTGCATTGTCATTGCGCACCACACCCAGGGCCAGCAGGCCATAGCCATCGTTGCCCTGCTTCTGCGCAAGATAGTTGAAATACAACTCGCGATTATTCGCCTCCGCATATATTTCAAGAATCCGGATGTCTTCCGCGGTCAATCCTTCCCTGTTGGCGCTCACGCTTTCACTCCTTGATATGTTCCATCAGCAGGTCACGGGTGTGCTGGCGGATACGCTCCCAGTC
>JBJEWP010000076.1:7316-11649 GCA_051885115.1 Stenotrophomonas sp.
TGCCAGATGCTCCTGCGGTACGCTCACCAGGGTTGCTGTACATCCCTGGCAGGCATCCATCCGGCCTTGCCCTGGTGCGGACAACCACTCGTCACAGCTACCGCTGCAGCACCGGCAGCACGTGGAGCTGGATCAGCATACGCAGCACAAAGCTGGCGCTGACATCACTCCCACAACGGTGGTCATCTGTGCACCAAAAGACCAAGGCATGATCCAGGTTGCGCACATCAACCCACGCTACCGCTCAGGGCATGGCTGGCCAGCAAAGGCCGCGCCAGCCCAGCCCGGGCAGAGCCAACGGTGCCCGAGGCTCAGGCCCGGTCGGCCTGCAATTCCGGCAACCACGGGTAGGCCACCGCGCCAAAGCCCTGCTGCTGTTCGCCGTTGGCCTCCATCATCAGCTCCAGCATCAACGGCACCAGCGTGCCCAGCAGGCGCACGCCGTCACGCAGCTGGCTGCGGTTGGCCGAGCTGCGCCAGGTGGCCCCCCCGTGCACCAATTGGTTGCGCAGCACGTACAGGCGTTCGAGCACCAGCATCAGGCAGACGTCAGTGGCCTGGTCCAGCAAGGCACGCATGGCCAGTTGCTTGCTTTGCTCGAAACGCTGTTTCCAGCGCTCGCTGCCGTCATGGTTGGCCTGGGCGTGCCAGAACGGCGCAAACACATAACGGTTGTCCATCAGCGTGCGTACCGGGCCGCTGAAACGTTCAAACAGCACCGTGTGGATACGCCGCTGCGTGTCCAGCGCCAACAGGCGGTCAATGAACTGCCCCGCCTTGAGCAGTTCCCTGCCCTCGTCATTGAACTGGCCGGCATAGGCGGCATTGAAGGCCACCCACAGGAACAGGAAGCGGGCGTCATCGTCATCCTTTTCCTGCTCGGCCCGGCCCAGCCAGCTCAGGGCCCGGTGCAACCGGGTACGCATCGCCTCATCCTGCCCCACCCGCAACTGGCGCTGGCGCAACTCCAGCACCTGGACGCTGATCGACATCTGGCCCCCTGCCCTTGAATGTGCGATGGCTCACAGATTGCCGCCAGCCCCCGGCCTGCGCAAGGCAGGGCACAAGCGTTAGCATGGCTGCCCCGCCCGGGCCTGCCGGGCCACCACCGCCGAGGAACTCCCATGTCCCATGCCGACCCGCGACTGCGCGCCATGCTGCGCCTGGCTCCGGTGATCCCGGTCTATACCCCGGACTCGGTCGAACAGGCAGTGGCCGTGGCCCGTGCCCTGCTCGAAGGCGGCCTGCCGGTGATCGAAGTGACCCTGCGCACGCCGGTGGCACTGGAAGCCATCTCCGCCATGGTGCAGGCCGTACCTGACGCCGTGGTCGGTGCCGGCACCGTGCTCGAACCGGCCCAGATGGCCGCAGTGAAAGCCGCCGGCGGCCGCTTTGCGGTCGCGCCAGGGGCTACCGACGCGCTGTACTTTGCCTCCCGCGAGCAGGAGCTGCCGCTGCTGCCGGGGGTGGCCAGTGCCAGCGACATCATGCGCGGGCTGGAACACGGGGTGGACACCTTCAAGTTCTTCCCCGCCGCCGCCGCCGGTGGCACCGCCCTGCTTTCGGCCTGGCACGGCCCGTTCGCCGATGTGCGCTTCTGCCCGACCGGCGGGATCAGCGCCGCCAGCGCGCGCGACTACCTGACCCTGCCCAACGTGCTGTGCGTGGGCGGCTCCTGGCTGACCCCGCACAACCTGCTGGCCGCAGGTGACTACGCCGCGATAAGCGCCCTGGCCGCGCAGGCCGCCGTGCTCGGCAGCTGAAACCGGTGCCGGCGGCGCAACCGCAGCTGCCGGTCACACCACGCCGGCCCTGACCGTCAGGGCCCGCCGTGCTGGCGCTGGAAACGCCAGCGCAGGGCCAGGCGCAGGCTGCGCCCGGCCCCCGGCTCGTAATAGCGGCCGTTGCCGTCATTGACCACCACCGAGGCCACGTAGCGGCGGTCGGTGAGGTTGTCCACGCCCAGTGACAGCTGCAACGGCCCGGCCGCACTGGCCCACTCCCGGCGGATGCCCGCATCCAGCAGCACATGCCCGGCAGCCTGGGCCTGGTTGGCATCGTCGGCCGGCATCGCCGACACCGCGGCCGCCCCCAGTTGCCACTGCCAGGCCGCGGCCTGCCCGTGCAACTGCAGCTGCACGGCATCACGCACCGTGGCCGGCAGGCGCGCACCGGGCTGCAGGCCGGCACAGCCCTGCTTGCCACAGGCCCGCAACGCGGCGTCCAGCCGGGTCCAGGACAACTGCAGCTGCAGCTGCTCGCGCAGCGGCCATTGCAGTTCCAGTTCCCAACCCTGACGGCGGGTGCTGCCGATGTTGCCGTAGGCACTGCGCCCGCCACCGCTGGCCACCACCGCCAGCTCGTCCTCGGTGTCGGCCTGGAACACGGTCAGGCCGGCACTGGCCTGCTCGTGGCCCTGCCAGCGCAGGCCGCTTTCCCATTGCTGGCTGCGTGCCGCACGCAGGTCCAGCGCCAGCCCGGGGGCACCATCGGCACGGTAGGCCAGCTCGTTGAAGGTCGGTGTTTCCAGGCCACGCCCCACGGCCAGATGCCAGCGCCAGTCAGGGGCGGGGGCGAAGCTCAGCCCGGCCACCGGGGTGGTGCGGTGATAGGCCACCCGGCCACTGTCATCCGGGTTGGTCGCGGTGAGGTAGCGGTCGACCGAAGCAAATTGCACCCGGCTGTGGCGCAGCCCGGCCTGCAGCTGCCAGCGCGGTGCCGGTTGCCAGGCCAGCTGGGCATGGCCATCCAGGTTCCACACCGTATCGCGCTGGTCGCGGCGCAGGCGGCCACGCACCCCGAGCTGCTGGCCGATGAAGTTTTCCCAGCCACGGCGCTGCTGGCGCTGGCCTTCGCTGTTGATGCCGGCACTCCATTGCCAGTCCGGGTGCGGCTGGCCGGACAGGCGCAGGTCCAGCCCGGCGTAGTCACTGTCCAGGTCCACCACCCCGCCACCGTGCAGCGGGTTGGCCTGGGCTGCGGCCGGAATGGCCAGAAACTGGAGCACCGCACGCTGCCCGGCATGGGCGGCCAGACGCAGGTCGGCCAATGCCCCCGGCTGCTCCCAGACCAGGCCGAGCTGGTTCTGGGCCACCGACTTGCGGGTGTTGAACTGGCGGGCCACCGGCGCGGCCAGGCGGGGGTTGTTGCGCCATTCGGCGGCGGTCAGGGCACGCGGATCCTGGGCATCAGGAGCATCGAAATGCTGCACGAACACGGCCAGGCTGCCGGCGTCCGGCAGCGACCAGTCAAACCGCCCGGACAGACTGCTGCGCCGGGCCGCGCTGTGGTCGCGGGGGCCATCACTGCGCCAGTGCAGTGGCACCAGGCTGTAGCCAAAGCCGGCACTGCCGCCTTGGAGGCGGGCACCGAGCATGGCCTCGCCGTCACTGCCGGCCTGCACCTGCAGCCACCATGGGTCACCGGCCTGGCCAGCACGGCTGAGCAGCTGCACCACCCCACCGCTGGCATTGCCATGCAGGGCCGCAAACGGGCCGCGCACCACCTCGATACGCTCGGTTCCGAGCAGGTTGAACTGGGTCAGCTGGGCCTGGCCGTCCGGGGCACCGGCGGGCAGGCCATCGGCCAGCACGCGGATGCCACGCACACCGAAGGTGGAGCGCGCACCGTAACCACGGATGGACAACTGCAGGTCCTGGGCACGGTTGTGGCGGTCACGTGCCAGCACCCCGGCAATGCCGGCAAACGCCCCGGCCAGGTCCACCGCCGCCTGCCCCGGGTCCTGGCCCACCTCCACCACGCTGGCGCTGGCCGGCAGGTCGAACGCCGCACGCCCGGGCAGGCCCAGCGCCCGCACGTGCAGTGTGTCCAGGGTGGCCGCTGGCGCGCTGGCGGCGGACAGACTGGGAAGCGGGGCCGGGGATGGGGGCGGCAGCAGGGCACCGGCCAACAGGAAAGCCATGTTCATGGCCCCATGATCACCGCTGCGCCCGGTTTCGCAAACCGGTCGGTTTCAGCCGCAACCCTGACGCCGGACGATGGCCAGCCCTGTTACGATGACGCCGTTTTGCGCACACCCTGGCAAACGCAGTTCCTTCCTTCTCCCGCCACTGCCTTTACGAGTATTGCCGTGTCCGTCTTTGCACATGTCGAACAGGTCCCCGGTGACCCGATCCTGGGCCTGACCGAGGCTTACAACGCCGACCCCCGCACCACCAAGGTCAACCTGGGTGTGGGCATCTACTACGACGAGGACGGCCGCATCCCGCTGCTCGCCGCCGTGCGCAAGATCGAAGAGCAGCTGACCGCCGCCGGCCGGCCGCGCGGCTACCTGCCGATCGACGGCCTGGCCACCTACACCAACGCCACCCGC
>JBJEWP010000077.1:0-11339 GCA_051885115.1 Stenotrophomonas sp.
CGTCGCCGCTGCAGCTGATCTGACCAAGGCCGAAGCCGGTCGTGCCGTCGATGCGGTCATCAGCGAAATCACCAAGGCGCTGAAGAGCGGCGATGCGGTGACCCTGGTTGGCTTCGGTACCTTCCAGGTACGCGAGCGCGCCGAGCGCACCGGCCGCAACCCGAAGACCGGCGACACCATCAAGATCGCCGCTTCGAACAATCCTTCGTTCAAGGCTGGTAAAGCGCTGAAGGATGCCGTAAACTAATCTGCTCAGCACGGGTGCTTAGCTCAGCGGTAGAGCGTCTCCTTTACACGGAGAGGGTCGGGGGTTCGATCCCCTCAGCACCCACCAGGGTTAAGCCCGTAGCGCTGGAATGAAATGTGGAGCGGTAGTTCAGCTGGTTAGAATGCTGGCCTGTCACGCCGGAGGTCGCGGGTTCGAGTCCCGTCCGCTCCGCCAGTTTCAACCAAGTCCTTGATTGATCGAGGGCGTGGCAATCCCGGAGCAGCCGGGGGCAAGGGTTTCAGGTACGGAGCGGTAGTTCAGCTGGTTAGAATGCTGGCCTGTCACGCCGGAGGTCGCGGGTTCGAGTCCCGTCCGCTCCGCCACTTGAATAAACCCCTTCCAATTCAAATATTTTCGTGTAAACTGCGAGAATACAGAGTTTCAAGCGCGGAGCGGTAGTTCAGCTGGTTAGAATGCTGGCCTGTCACGCCGGAGGTCGCGGGTTCGAGTCCCGTCCGCTCCGCCAGTTTCACCCGGTGGTTCACCGGTCCCATCCAGCCAATGCGCTGGTGGCAAAAGAATCGATGTGGAGCGGTAGTTCAGCTGGTTAGAATGCTGGCCTGTCACGCCGGAGGTCGCGGGTTCGAGTCCCGTCCGCTCCGCCATCTTTCTCAAACCCCCGCCTGGTGCGGGGGTTTGTTTTTTCCGCCTCTGGCGTCATGAGCCTGTGAGTAAAGCGGGAAGCGGGTTACACTGCCCGGCTCGACATCAGGCCTTTGGTCCCAATGCTGCAGAAACTTCGCGACAAGAGTTCAGGCTGGATCGCTACCACGATCATTGTCCTGCTGATGGTTCCCTTCCTGTTCGTCATCGACTCCAGTTACCTGGGCGGCGTCGGTGCCAATAATGTGGCCCGTGTACAGGCCCCGCCGACCTGGTGGAAGAGTGCGCCGTCATTCTGGCCGGTATCCATGCTTTGGCGTGATGCCGAAATCACTTCCGATGTTTTCCGTACCCGCTTCGAGCAGGCGCGTATGGCTGCACGCGAACAGCAGGGTGATGATTTCGACCCGCGCCAGTTCGAGTCGCTGGAAAACAAGCGCCTGGTGCTGGACCAGCTGATTGACGAACAGGTCGTGCGCCTGGCCGCCGATGAGGAAGGCATCGTCATCGGCGATGCCGCCGTGGCCCAGTACATCCAGCAGATCCCGGCCTTCCAGCGTGACGGCAAGTTCGACCCGGACCAGTACCGTCTGGCCCTGGCGCAAGGCGGCGTGGCCTCCAGCCCGGCGGCCTTCGATGCGATGGTGCGTGATTCGCTCAAGCAGGCGGTGATCCCTACCGCGCTGGCCAACAGTGGTTTTGTCACTGCCGGTGAGTCCGAGCGCCTGTTCAAGCTGCTCGGGCAGACCCGTGATGTGCAGCTGGCGGTGGTCGAGCAGGTTGCCGCCAATGCGGCGGCCGTGACCGATGCGCAGATCAGCCAGTGGTATGCCGAACATGGCGATGACTTCCGCCAGGCCGAGCAGGTGAGCGTGGAGTATGTGGAGCTGCTGGCCAGCGCCCTGCCGGCTCCGGTGGCGGCTGACGAGGCTGCGCTGCGTGCCCGTTACGAGACCGAGAAGGCACGCTTCGTTGCCCCCGAGCAGCGCCGTGCGGCGCATATCCTGATTGAAGCCGGCAGCGACAAGCCGGCCGCCCGGGCCAAGGCCCAGGCCCTGGCCGAGCAGGCCCGCAATGGCGCTGATTTTGCCCAGCTGGCGCGCGAGAACTCGGCTGACCCAGGTTCCAAGGACAGCGGTGGCGAACTGGGCTGGGTCGAGCGCGGGGTGATGGTCGGTGCGTTCGAGGACGCCCTGTTTGCAATGAAGGCCGGTGAGATCGCCGGCCCGGTGGAAACCGATTTCGGCTTCCACGTGATCAAGCTGGAAGAACTCAAGGGTGGCCAGGGCAAGCCGTTCGAGGAGGTCCGCGACCAGCTGGCCGTCGAGCAGCTGCGCGCCGATGCGGAGGCTGCGTTCAATGCCCTGAGCACCAAGGTGGTCGACGAGGTCTACCGCAACCCGACGGCGCTGGCGCCGGCGGCTGCGGCGGCCGGCGTCGAGCTGAAGACGGCCGGGCCGTACAGCCGTGACCAGGCAGTGGGCATCCTGGCCCATCCGCAGCTGTTGCGTCTGGCCTTCTCCGAAGTGCTGATTGCCGATGGCACGGTCAGTGAACCGGTGGAAATTGCCCCCGGTCATACCGTACTGCTGCGGGTAAGCGCCCACCAGCCGGAGACGGCGCAGCCGTTGGATCAGGTGCGTGACCAGGTGGCCGCTGCGGTGGCTGCCGATGTTGCCGACAAGGCGATGCAGGCAAAGGCTGACGCCCTGCTGGCCCAGTTGGCTGACGGCAAGGCCACCTTGCCCGAGGTTGCGGAAAAGGCCGGCCTGCAGGTGCAGGCGCTGGACAAGCTGCCGCGTGGCGTGCCGGTGCCGGGTGCCAAGGCCAATGCCGAGATCTTCCGTGCCCAGGCGCCGGTGGATGGCAAGCCGGCGCATGGCAAGCTCAAGCTCGATGATGGTCGCCATGCCGTGTTTGCCCTGACCGCGGTCACCGCCGGTGATGTGGCCCAGGTGCCCGAAGTGCAGCGTCAGATGCTGACCGAGCAGCTGAGCCAGCTCGATGGCAACAATGCCGCCGAGGCCTTCGTGCGTGGCATGCGTGCCCGCTTCAAGGTGCAGGTCAACGAAGACCAGCTGTAATTGCGGCATTTAGCGCAGTGATCACAGGCCCGGCTTTGCCGGGCCTGTTTTTTTGTCTGATCACCCGTACTGCAGCTGCGATACGGGTGGCCTTGTCTGCGCCCGGACATCGAGTTGCTGCGCGGTTGGTGGTGCGCGCTGCTGGGTGTGGCCGGTTGCTGCGTCACGCCCGGCGGTGACGTGGATGCCGGCCAGGGGACGCAGTCTGCTTGTACGACCTGACAACGGCGGCCCGGCCCACTGCTGGTGATGGCGGGCAGCAAAAAGCCCGGGGGCGCTGGCTGCGCACCGGGCTGGAGCTCAACGGCTTGCGATGCGCTGCTCAGGGAGACTCGATGCGCAGCTCCATGCCGGGCTTGAGTACCGCAGTGCTGCTCAGGCCATTGCTGGCCAGCAGGCGGGCCAGCGGGATGCCGTGGCGGCGGGCAATGGCCCACAGCGACTCACCCGAACGTACGGTATGCCGGCGTGCCTTGCCGGTGTCTGCCGCACTGGCGGCCGCAGCCTGGCCACGGCTGCTGCTGGCGCCTGAGCTGGCCGGGGCGGCGCTGGCGATCGCGGTGTCGGTGCCGGGGCTGTTGTGGCGCGGTGCCAGCACGCCGAGCTGGCGCGCCGGGCTGCGCCTGTCGGCCAGCGGGTTCAGCCGTGCCAGCTTGCCGGCATCCAGGTCGCGGGCCTGGGCCCACTGCTGCAGCGAGGCGCCGGCCGGCAACTGGTACGGGGCCAGGTAGGGGACCTCGCGGTCCAGCCGGGCCAGCAGGCTGCCATTGTCGGCGGCATCTTCCAGCACACAGGTCAGGGCGTGCAGTTTTTCCACGTAGTTGTAGGTGGTGGGCGACAGGCCGGAAAGCTGGCTGGCGCTGGCGTTGCCGGCATTCACGCCATCACGGCGCATGGCCTGCAGGATGCGGTACTCGCCGGCGTTGTAGCCCATCACCGCCAGCTCCCAGTTGCCGCCGAACATCCCGTACAGGGTTTTCAGGTAGCGCACGGCCGCAGCGGTGGACTCGCTGGCCGACAGCCGGCCGTCCACGCCCTGGCCCATCGGCACCTTGTGGTTGCGCGCGGTGTTGGCGATGAACTGCCACAGACCGGCCGGGCCGGCATTGCTGCGGGCTTCCGGGCGATAGCCGCTCTCCACGAACGGGATCAGGGCAAATTCGGTGGGCAGGCCTTCGGCACGCAGTTGGTCAACCACGTAGCCGAACAGCGGCAGCAGGTTGTCATCGTGCTCGCCCATGCGGTTGGCCGCATGACGGAAGTGGCGCTTCCAGCGCTCGGAGGTTGCCGCCGCGTCACACTGCGGCTGGGCCAGGCCTTCGCGGAACTGGCGGAAGATCTCCTGGCCATTGCGGGTGCCCGGCTGGGGCAGGTCATGGGCTGGGTAAGGGGAGTGGGCCAGGCCGGGCAGCAGCGCCGGCAGGGTGCTGGCACAGGCCGGCGGCTGCAGTGGGGCGGTGGCCAGAACGACAGCGCAGCCCAGCGCGGCCAGGCCCGGTAATCGAGGCCGGGCTGTCATGCGGAAAATCCATCTTTCCAGCGGCGCAGGGCCGCAAACACGGCGACCCGGTCGCCGGTATCCAGGGATACCGCGGCAGCAACACTTGCCTGGGCGGTACGTAAAAACGGGTTGCATTCCAGCTCGCTGCCGATGGTGCTGGGCAGGCTGGGGCGATGCGATGCGCGCATGGCCTGGGCCTCCTTCAGTCGGTGCTGCAGCGCCGCGTTGTGCGGTTCCACTGCCAGTGCAAAGGCCGCATTGGCCAGGGTGTACTCATGCCCACAGCACACCCGGGTGGGTGCCGGCAGGGCGGCCAGACGGTCCAGACTGGCCAGCATCTGAGCCGGCGTACCTTCGAACATCCGCCCACAGCCCAGGCTGAACAAGGTGTCGCCACAAAAAAGATGGTCAGCCGCCAGATAGGCCAGGTGGCTGGTGGTGTGGCCGGGAACCGCCATCACCTGCACCTGCCAGGGGCCGATGGCCAGGCTGGCCCCATCGACGGCCAAATGGGTGACCTGGGGCATGCGTGCATCGTCCGGGCCATATACCGGCACTTGCGGCCAGTGCTGGCGCAGCTGGTCAACGGCACCGACGTGGTCGCCATGGTGGTGGGTGAGCAGGATGGCCTGCGGGGCGGGGCGCCCGGCGGCATGAGCCAGCACCGGAGCGGCCTGGCCGGGGTCGACCAACAGCCACTGGCCCTGTCCATCGTCCAGGCACCAGATGTAGTTGTCGTCAAATGCGGGCAGGGCGGTGACTGGCATAGAATGGCGAACATGCCTGCCGATCCGCGCCCCCGTCAAGTTAGCGTCGCAGATTGGTTTGATACCGAGGCCGGTCTGGCACTGGCACGGGCGCAGTCATCGCTGCTGCTGCAGTGCCTGGCGCAGCGCCCGCATCAACCCCTGCTGTGGTTCGGCCCGGGCCGTGGCTGGCCGGCCCAGCGCCCTGCCAGCGCCCGCCTGCTTGCCCTGCACGGTGATGGCCTGTACTGGTCCGGCGACCTGCAGGCCCGGCGGCCGCTGCCGCTGGCCAATGCCAGCATCGGTACCGTGGTGCTGCAGCATCCACCGGCGCCGATGGCGGCCGGCCTGCTGGCCGACTGCCAGCGCCTGCTGCTGCCGGGCGGGGTGCTGCTGTTGGTGGTCGGGCGCCGGGTGTGCACCAGCCGGGTGTTGCATCCAGGTCTGCCGCTGTGGGCCGCACCGCCGGGCGGCTGGCGCCGGCAGCTGGCCGAGCAGGGCCTGCAGCTGCGGGCGGTGCACCGGTTCGGCAATGATCTCCAGCTGTCCAGTGCCTGTGTGGTGCTGGAGGCAGAAAAACGCACGCTGGCCCCGATCGGGCCACGTCCCACGCGCAAGCTCGCCGTGCAGGTGGCTTCGCGGCAATCGTTGAAGGTGACATGAAACAGATTCAGATCAACACCGATGGCTCCTGCCTGCGCAACCCGGGCCCGGGTGGCTGGGGGGTGCTGTTGCGCTACCGCCAGCACGAGCGCGAGCTGTCCGGTGGCGAGGCCCAGACCACCAACAACCGGATGGAGCTGATGGCCGCCATCATGGCGCTGGAATCGCTGACCGAGCCCTGCCAGGTCACCCTGCATACCGACTCGCAGTACGTGCGCCAGGGCATTACCGAATGGATGCCGGGCTGGATCCGCAAGCAGTGGAAAACCGCCGGTGGCGAGCCGGTCAAGAACCGCGACCTGTGGGAGCGCCTGCATGCGGCGACCTTGCGCCACCAGGTCGACTGGCGCTGGGTCAAGGGCCATTCCGGCGACCCGGACAACGAGCGGGTGGATGTACTGGCACGCAGCGCGGCAGAACGCATCCGCGACGGCGGTGCGGCATGAGTGCGCTGCGGCAGATCCTGCTGGATACCGAAACCACGGGTCTGGATTGGCGCAAGGGCAACCGGGTGGTGGAAATCGGTTGTGTCGAGCTGATCAAGCGCCGGCCCACCGGCAACAATTTCCATGTCTACCTCAAACCGGATGTCGACTTCGAGGAAGGCGCGGCCGAGGTGACCGGGCTGAGCCTGGCGTTCCTGGCCGACAAGCCGGTGTTTGCCGAGGTGGTCGATGACTTCCTGGCCTATGTCGATGGCGCCGAGCTGATCATCCACAACGCCAGCTTCGACATGGGCTTTCTGGAAAACGAGCTGGCCCTGGCCGGCAAGGGCACGCTGGCCGGGCGGGTAAGCGTCACCGATACCCTGCTCATGGCCCGCGAGAAGTACCCGGGCCAGCGCAATTCGCTCGATGCCCTGTGCAAGCGCCTGGGGGTGGACAACTCGCACCGCACCCTGCACGGCGCGCTGCTCGATGCCCAGATCCTGGCCGACGTCTACATCGGCTTGACCTCGGGCCAGGAGGAAATCGGTTTTGCGGAGCCGGAAACCCAGCAGGGAGCGGCAGGGCTGTTGCTGGACAGCGACCTTTCCGCGCTGCCGCCACGGCCGTTGGTGGTGGTGGGCAGCGACGAGCTGGAGGCGCACCAGACGCGTCTGGCAGCGCTGCGCAAAAAAGCCGGCCATGCCCTGTGGGACGGGCCACGGCCGGCCGAGCCGCCTGCCGGCTGAGCCGGCTTACAGCTCGCGCACCAGCACGGCGGTGATGTTGTCAGCACCGCCGGCATCCAGTGCCGAGGCCACCAGCAGGTCCACGCATTCCTGGGCGCTGTAATCGGCATTGGCCAGGATGTCCTTGATGGTGTCCTGGGCAACCTCCTCGGTCAGCCCGTCACTGCACAGCAGCAGTTGCATGCCCGGTCGCCACGGGCCACTCAGGGTGGCCACGTTCAGGTGTTCGGCTGCGGTCACCCCCAGGGCCTGGGTGACCACGTTGCGGTGCGGGTGCAGGCGTGCCTGCTCGGCGGTCAGTGCGCCTTTGGCGATGAGTTCATGCACGTAGCTGTGGTCGCGGCTGAGCTGGGTCAGCTTGCCGTCCTGCAGCAGGTAGGCACGGCTGTCGCCGACCCAGGCCAGCTCGAATACCGCCCCGGTCACCCGGGCGCAGACCACGGTGGTGCCCATCGGCAGCAGGTCGCTGCGTTGGCGGGTGCGCTGGATGATCTGGGTGCCGGCCTGGCCGATTGCGCTGGCCAGGTCACTGCCACGCCGCACCTCGTTCACGATCACCTCGCGCGCCAGGGCGCTGGCCACCTCGCCGCAGGCCTGGCCACCCATGCCGTCGGCCACCAGCCACAGGCCCAGGCCGGTATCGCCGTAATAGGTGTCCTCGTTGAGCTGGCGGCGCAGGCCGGGGTGGGTCAAGTGGCCGAATTCGATCATGATGGTGTGAAGGCTGGAGAATCGCCTGTTGATGATCCGCCGAGGGCAGGCCGGATACAAGGCAAGAAGAATTTGCAGGCAAGCGCGGGAAAAGACTTGCGCGTGAAGATTGGGCGCCGTATCATGCGCACCCCGGCCAAGCGCTGGGGACCACCACCGGAGAGGTGGCAGAGTGGTTGAATGTACCTGACTCGAAATCAGGCATGCGTTTATAGCGCATCGGGGGTTCGAATCCCCCCCTCTCCGCCAGATGCAAGAATCAAGCCGCCTTCGGGTGGCTTGTTTCGTTTCTGTCCATGGTCAATGTCCGTGGCCGGAAACCGGTCGTCGGCGCTGGGTATGCAGCCCGGGGGCCGGGTAAACTTGGCCGGGTCTACATTCGAGTGCGCACCATGTCCGAGATCCAGGTTCCCGTTTCCTTTGGCGAGCTGCTGGACAAGATCTCCATCCTGCAGATCAAGTCCGAGCGCATCAGTGATGCGGCCAAGCTGGCCAATGTGCGCCACGAGCTGCAGACCCTGGAGGCCACCTGGCAGGCGCACCCGGCCGCCGTGCGTGATGTGGCCGGCCTGCGTGACGAGCTCAAGGCGGTCAACGAGGCCTTGTGGGACATCGAGGATGCGGTGCGTCTGAAGGAGCGCGACCAGGCCTTTGATGCCGACTTCGTGGCCCTGGCGCGCAGCGTCTACCTCAACAACGACGAGCGCGCGCGGGTGAAGAAGGCGATCAATCTGGCCCTGGGCTCGGGCTATGTGGAAGAAAAGTCCTACCGTGACTATCGCGCGGGCTGATTGCTGCCGGCGCATGGGTTGAAACAACAAGGGCTGCCATCGGCAGCCCTTTTGCGTGGGGTCTTCAGCGGTGGCCGCCGGGGTGGTCGTGGCAGTAACGCTGGAACGCGGCCAGGGTGTCATCGACGGTGATCAGGTCCATCACCCCGTCGTGTTCGATCTTGCTGCCCCATTTGAGGGCATGGGCGGGCTTGCCGGTGAACTTGCGGGCGGCGTCGTCGTAGCGGTTGACGCAGTAACGGCGGTCCGAATACGGGCCACTGCGTTCGGGGTTGGTGGCCGCATGCAGGCCCAGCACCTTGGTGCCGACGGCATTGGCAATGTGCATCGGGCCCGAGTCCGGGGTGGCCAGCAGGTTGGCGCGGGCCAGCAGGGCGGGCAGCTGCTTGAGGGTGTCGCGGCCAACCAGGTCCAGAACCGGCTGCTGTGCCTGGGCCAGGATGGCATCGCTGACCTGGCGCTCCAGCTCGCTGCGCCCGCCCACCAGCACCACCCGCCAGCCCTGGCTGGCCGCATGGTCGGCCAGGGCGGCATAGCCGGCCGCGTGCCAGTTGCGCAGGGCATGGCTGGAGCACGGTGAGATGGCCAGCACCGGGCGGCCATCGTCTTCCCATTGGGCCTGGGCCCAGTCGATGGCAGCCTGTGGGGTGGCCAGGTCCCAGCTGACCTCGGTCTGCTCCACGCCCAGCGGCTGGGCGAAGCGGCCGATCGCATCCAGTACATGGCCGCCCTTGCAGGCCGGGATGCGTTCGTTGATGAACAGCCCGTGCAGCTCCTTGGCCCGGCTGGCGTCATAGCCGATGCGCCGGCGGGCGGGGATGAAGCCGGACAGCACGTTGGCACGCAGCGACACCTGCAGCTGCAGCAGCGCCTCAAACGGTGCCAGGGGCAGCAGCTCGCGACGCAGTGCGCGCATGCCGGCCAGGCCGGTCTTCTTGTCATAGGTATGGAAGGTCACGCCGGGCAGGCCTTCCAGCAGCTTGTGCCCCGCCTTGTCGATGATCCAGTGCAGCGGCTGCTGTGGGTTGGCACGCTGCAGGGTGCGCACCAGGGGTACCACGTGGGTCACATCGCCCAGCGCGGAAAGGCGCAAAAGGCACAGAGGGGGGGACGATTGCTGCATGGTGTTGTTAGACTCGCTGGAATGGTCGCTTTTGACGCCAATGAAGCCATGACGCCGTGCCGCCTGGGGCGGAGCTACGGTGCCATTGTGTTTGACCGCGAGCGGCTGCGACAAGTCGATGTGTCCTTGTTCGACCCGCAGTACTGGGCCGGGCAGGCCCGTCCGGTTGGTGACGGTGGCCGTGGCAGTGCCTGGTTTGTCGATGCGCCATTCGGGCCGTCGGTGTTGCGGCATTACCGACGTGGCGGCCTGGTGGCACGCTTCAGTGCAGACCGTTACCTGTGGGCCGGGGTGACCCGGGCGCGCAGTGTGGCCGAGTTCCGGCTGATGCGCAGGCTGGCCGGCGAAGGTCTGCCGGTACCGTCAGTGTTGGCCGCGGTGTATCTGCGCTCGGGCCTGACCTACCGTGCGGCGATCCTGATGCAGCGCCTGGATGGCGTGCGTTCGCTGGCCGAGCGCGCCCAGGTGGCCGGCGAGGGGGCGCCGTGGGAAGAGGTGGGGCGGATGATTGCCCGCTTCCACCGGGCCGGGCTTGACCATGCCGACCTCAATGCCCACAACATACTGATTGATGCCAATGGACGCTGCTGGCTGATCGATTTCGATCGCGGCCAGATCCGCATCCTGGCCACCGGCTGGCGTGAGCGCAACCTGCGCCGGCTCAAGCGTTCGCTGCTCAAGTACCGCGGCCAACGCAGCGTGGAGGCGGTGGAGCGGGATTTCTCCCGCCTGCGTCGGGCCTATGACCTGGCCTGGTCACGGGGCTGCTGATGGGCTGGGGCTTGCGTTTTCTCGGCGTCGGCAGTGCGTCGGCGGTGGAGCTGGGTTCGCCAATGGCGGTGATCGAGCGCGATGGCGCGCCGTGGCTGGCCATCGACTGTGGTGGCGAGGGGCTGACTGCCTACCGCAACACCTATGGCGGCATGCCTGATGCCTTGTTCATCACCCATGTCCACCTGGACCACGTGGCCGGTTTCGAGCGCCTGTTCGTGGATGCCTATTTCAACCCGGCCCGGCGGGGCCGGGTGCGGGTGTATGTGCCGGCCACGGTGATGCCGTTGCTGCACCGGCGCATCGGTGACTACCCCAACGTGCTGGCCGAGGGCGGCGCCAATTTCTGGGACGCCTTCCAGTTGATCATCGTTGGTGAGGCGTTCTGGCATGACGGTGTGCGCCTGGAGGTGTTCGAGGCCCGCCACCACTGGCCGCAGACGGCCTATGGCCTGCGTCTGGCCGGCAGTATGGTGTGGACCGGCGATACCCGGCCGATTCCCGAGCAGCTGGCACGTTTCGCCGGTAGCGATGAGCTGATTGCCCATGATTGCGGCCTGGTCGGCAACCCCTCGCATACCGGGGTGGATGACCTGGAGCGCGAATATGATGCGGCGCTGCGTGCGCGCATGGTGGTCTACCACTACGGCAGTGTGGCCGATGGCCGGGCGCTGGAGCAGCGTGGTCTGCAGGTGGCCCGGCCCGGACAGCTGTGGCCGTTGGCCCAACCGCAGGCGCCACGCGCCGGTTGAGTTGCCCGGTTGTGGACAACAATAAAGCCCGGGCTGGCCGCGCCGGGCTTTATTGCTGGGTAATGCCAAAAAGGTGGAGGCCCCGCCGGCTGACCTCGGCGCCCGCGTCGATCGATACCGTTGCTGCCTTCCGGCCCTGGCGGGATTTTCGA
>JBJEWP010000078.1:0-1506 GCA_051885115.1 Stenotrophomonas sp.
TGGTGGTGGCCAGGCCGCGGCGCTGCAGCTTGGCGAACACGAACGGCTTGAACAGTTCCAGCGCCATCTTCTTCGGCAGGCCGCACTGGTGCAGGCGCAGGTACGGGCCGACGGTGATCACCGAACGACCCGAGTAGTCCACGCGCTTGCCCAGCAGGTTCTGGCGGAAGCGGCCCTGCTTGCCCTTGATCATGTCGGCCAGCGACTTGAGCGGGCGCTTGTTGGTGCCGGTGATGGCACGGCCACGACGGCCGTTGTCCAGCAGGGCGTCAACCGATTCCTGCAGCATGCGCTTTTCGTTGCGCACGATGATGTCCGGCGCATTGAGCTCGAGCAGGCGACGCAGGCGGTTGTTGCGGTTGATGACGCGGCGGTACAGGTCGTTCAGGTCGGAGGTCGCAAAGCGGCCACCGTCCAGCGGCACCAGCGGACGCAGGTCCGGCGGCAGCACCGGCAGCACGGTCATCACCATCCACTCCGGACGGTTGCCCGACTCCAGGAAGGCTTCGACCAGCTTGATGCGCTTGGTCAGACGCTTCAGCTTGGTTTCCGAACCGGTGGAAGCAATCTCTTCCTTCAGGCGGACCATTTCCGACTGCAGGTCGATGGTGCGCAGCAGCTCGAACACGGCCTCGGCGCCCATGGCGGCATCGAAATCATCGCCATGTTCCTGACGGGCCTGGATGTACTGCTCTTCAGTCAGCAGCTGACGACGCTCCAGGGTGGTCAGACCCGGCTCGGTAACGACGTAGGCTTCGAAGTACAGCACGCGCTCGATGTCGCGCAGGGTCATGTCCAGCATCAGGCCAATGCGGCTGGGCAGCGACTTGAGGAACCAGATGTGGGCGACCGGCGAAGCCAGGTCGATGTGGCCCATGCGCTCGCGACGCACCTTGGCCAGGGTCACTTCGGTGCCGCACTTCTCGCACACGACACCACGGTGCTTCATGCGCTTGTACTTGCCGCACAGGCACTCGTAGTCCTTCACCGGGCCAAAGATGGCGGCGCAGAACAAGCCATCACGCTCCGGCTTGAAGGTGCGGTAGTTGATGGTTTCCGGCTTCTTCACTTCGCCGTAGGACCACGAGCGGATCAGTTCAGGCGAAGCCAGACCGATCTTGATCGCGTCAAAGTCCAGCGTCTGGCGCTGCTGGTTGAAGAGGTTGAGCAGGTCTTTCATTGGTTTTCTCCGAAAGGAGGAATTCGTATCGATGTGGCGTTGGGGGTCACTTGGGTCGGCGCGGGGAGATCACTCCCCGCGCCCACCTGCTCAGTGCTCTTCCAGCTCGATGTTGATACCCAGCGAGCGGATTTCCTTGACCAGCACGTTGAAGGATTCCGGCATGCCGGCAACCATCTCGTGCTCACCGTCAACGATGTTCTTGTACATCTGGTTGCGGCCCTGCACGTCATCGGACTTCACCGTCAGCATTTCCTGCAGGGTGTAGGCCGCGCCGTAGGCTTCCAGCGCCCAGACTTCCATTTCACCGAAGCGCTGGCCACCGA
>JBJEWP010000079.1:0-58239 GCA_051885115.1 Stenotrophomonas sp.
GCACCCAGTCAGAGGCGAAGATGCGCATCAGGTTGTCTTCCAGCGACAGGTAGAAGCGCGAGGAACCCGGGTCACCCTGACGGCCGGCACGCCCGCGCAGCTGGTTGTCGATACGGCGGCTTTCGTGGCGCTCGGTACCGATGATGTGCAGGCCACCGGCAGCCTTGACCAGCTCGTGGCGCTCGCGCCAGGCGGCCTTCACGGCGGCCTTCTGCTCCTCGCTGGCTTCTTCGCCCAGCGCCTGCAGCTCGGCTTCCAGCGAGCCGCCGAGCACGATGTCGGTACCACGGCCGGCCATGTTGGTGGCAATGGTCACCGAGCCCGGCATGCCGGCATTGGCAATGATCTGGGCCTCGCGCTCGTGGTGCTTGGCATTGAGCACCTCGTGCTGCACCCCGGCCTGGGCCAGGTGCTGGGAAAGCATTTCCGACACTTCAATCGAGGTGGTACCCACCAGCACCGGCTGACCGCGGGAGGCGCAGTCCTTGATGTCTTCCAGCACCGCGTTGAACTTGCCCTTGCGGTTGAGGAACACCTGGTCGGGGTGGTCCACGCGCTGCGGCTTGCGGTTGGTCGGGATCACCGTCACTTCCAGGCCGTAGATGCTCTGGAATTCGTAGGCTTCGGTATCGGCGGTGCCGGTCATGCCGGCCAGCTTGCCGTACATGCGGAACAGGTTCTGGAAGGTCACCGAGGCCAGGGTCTGGTTCTCGCGCTGGACCGGCACCCCTTCCTTGGCTTCCACCGCCTGGTGCAGGCCATCGGACCAGCGGCGGCCGGCCAGGGTACGGCCGGTGAATTCGTCAACGATGATCACCTCACCGTCGCGCACGATGTAATCGACATCGCGCTGGTAGATCGCATGCGCGCGCAGGGCGGCATTGAGATGGTGCACCACCGACAGGTTCTGCCCGGCGTACAGGCCGCCTTCGGCGTCCTCGGAAATGATCCCGGCCTCGCGCAGCAGCTGTTCGGCGTGCTCCATGCCGTCTTCGGACAGATAGACCTGCTTGCCCTTTTCATCGACCCAGAAGTCGCCCTCGCCGTCCTCGGTTTCCTGGCGCACCAGGTTGGGAACGATGCGGTTGACCCGGATGTACAGCTCCGGCGACTCGTCGGCCGGGCCGGAGATGATCAGCGGGGTGCGGGCTTCGTCGATCAGGATCGAGTCGACTTCGTCGACGATGGCGTAATGCAGGCCGCGCTGGTGACGGTCGCGCAGGGCCAGGGCCATGTTGTCGCGCAGGTAGTCAAAGCCGAATTCGTTGTTGGTGCCGTAGGTGATGTCCGAACCGTAGGCAGCCGCCTTGTCGGCATGGGCCATGCCCGGGTAGACCACGCCCACACTCAGGCCCAGCCAGTTGTACAGCTTGCCCATCTGGGCGGCGTCGCGGCGGGCCAGGTAGTCATTGACGGTGACCACGTGCACGCCCTTGCCTTCCAGTGCGTTGAGGTAAACCGGCAGGGTCGCCACCAGGGTCTTGCCCTCACCGGTGCGCATTTCGGCGATCTTGCCCATGTGCAGGACCATGCCGCCAATCAGCTGCACATCGTAATGGCGCATGCCCATCACCCGACGGCTGGCCTCGCGGCAGACCGCGAAGGCTTCCGGCAACAGCTTGTCCAGCGACTCGCCGCCGGCGATGCGCTCGCGCAGCTTCGGGGTCCAGGCCTGGAGTTCGGTATCGGAAAGCTTTTCCAGCTCCGGCTCCAAGGCATTGATCTTGGCGACGATACGATTGAGCTGGCGCAACAGGCGGTCGTTACGGCTGCCAAAAACGCGGGTGAGCAGACTGTTGATCATTGAAGGAACCGGTTGGAAAAAGGTGCCAGAACGTGCTGGCCTGCAAGCAGGGCAACACCATAAACGAAACAGGGCGCAATGCGCCCCGTTCGTGGCAAGGCCCCATTGTAACTGGGGCCGGGCCAAAGATTTTCAAGCCGGGCGCTCAGCCGCGGCGTACCGGAGTGTTGCCACCGCTGCCGAGGAACTTGCGCGGGTTCACCGCCACCCCGTTCTCCCACACCTCGAAATGCACATGGGCACCGGTGGAACGCCCGGTCGAACCGGCCTTGGCCACTTCCTGCCCGGCACGCACCAAATCGCCCACCCGCACGCTCAGGCGCGAATTGTGCGCGTAGCGGGTGACGTAGCCATTGCCGTGGTCGATGTCCACCACATTGCCGTAGGCACCGTTGACCCCGGAGAACTTGACCACGCCATCGGCCACACTGAGCACCGGGTCACCGACGCGGGCACTGAAATCCAGCCCCTTGTGGTTGGCCCGGCCACGCCCGAACGGGTCGTTGCGGCCACCGAAGCCGGAAGTGACATAGCTGTTGTGGATCGGCAGGCGCGAGGGAATGGCATCGCGCTGCAGCTGCTGGTCAAACAGCAACGAATCGAGCACGCCCAGCTGCTTGCCGGCCTGGTCAAAACTGCTGGCCAGGGCCTTCAGTTCGGCATTGACCTCGTCCATGCGCACATCCTGCACCGGGCCGCTTTCCTCGCCGCCACCAACACCCGGGGTTTCCTGGAAATCGAACTCGCCGTCGGCCAGCTCGCCCATCTGGGTCAGGCGCTCGCCGAGGGCGTTCAGCCGGGTGGCCTGGGCCTGCAGCTCGGCCATGCGTGCGGCCAGTGCATTCACCTCGGCCTGCGACTGGGCACGGACCTGGGCCAGTTCTTCCTGCTGGTCGGCCAGGCGGGCCTGGAGTACGGCATCGCCGGCCAACCCGGTGGCGGCACCGGCGCCCAGGCCACACAGCGCACCCACGGCCAGGGTGGCGCCAAGCACAACGGCCGGGCGGTCCTCGAACAGGCCCAGCACGCGCGTTAAGACGCTGCTGTGCTTGCCTGCCCGGGTTTTGATTACGATCTTTGGTGACGTCATTGAGTATTTCTTCATGTCTGAGCCGAAATCCGCTGCCCGCCCCGCTTCCTCGCCCTTGCAGGCCCTGGATGCGGCGATGTCCAGTCGCTCGGGCAATCCGTTGCGTCGCGCCCTGTGGCTTGACCAACTGGATGGCACCTTGCGCCAACACCTGCCCCCGACGCTGGCCAGCCAATGCCGGCTCGCCAACGTGGACGGCGAACACCTCGTTTTTCTCGTCCAATCCCCGTTGTGGCATGCCCGTTTGCGGCTTGCCGAAACTACGCTGATCGACGCGGCCCGCTCCATCGGGCTGAAGGTCACCAAGGTGACCATCAAGACAGCACGTACTGCGCTGCGCCCCCCGGCGCCAACACAACACAATGGTCCTGCTGCCGTGACCAACACCACACACAACGGCCTGCGTGATGCCCTGGCTGCCCTGGCCGATGTCTTTACCCCGACATCGGACATGGACGACAAGGAGCCCGGGCAAACCCGGACCCCGCAGCGGAAGGTGTGAAGGACACATGTACACCTGCCGGGCCGAACGCATCCTAGCGAGGCGTCCGGCGGCAAATGTTAGACAAATGTTATTTTTCGGTGGAATTCAGGTCACGACGCCGGTGGGATTCACAGAACCGTGACCTATGTACACACAAGCCAAACGGCAGTTCAGGCGTAAGCCGGAACCCCGTAGGCCACCACCGGCGACTGTTCCACCGGTTGCGGGAAGCTGGCCCATTCCCAGGCACTGGCATCGGCCATCAGCGCACGGGCCAGCTTGTTGTTGAGCGCATGGCCGGACTTGTAGCCCTCGTAGGCGCCCAGGACCTGGCCGCCGGACAGGTACAGGTCACCAATCGCGTCAAGGATCTTGTGGCGGACGAATTCGTCGGCAAAACGCAGGCCGTCCTCGTTGAGCACGCGGAATTCGTCGAGCACGATCGCATTGTCCATCGAGCCGCCCAGGCCCAGGTTGCGCTCGCGCATGTATTCCAGGTCACGCATGAAACCGAAGGTACGCGCGCGGGCGATTTCCTTGATGTAGGCGGCGGTGGAGAACTCCAGCTCGACCCGCGACTGCTTGGCCGGAATGGCCGGGTGGTCGAAGGCGATGGTGAAACCCAGCTTGAAGCCGTCATGCGGGGTGAAGCGGGCGACCTTGTCGCCATCGGTGACTTCCACGGTCTTGAGCACGCGGATGAAACGCTTGGCGGCATTCTGTTCGCTGATCCCCGCCGACTGCAGCAGGAACACGAACGGGCCGGAGGAACCGTCCATGATCGGCAGCTCGGCCGAGGACAGTTCGATGATGCAGTTGTCCACTCCCAGGCCGGCCAGCGCCGACATCAGGTGTTCCACCGTCTGCACCTTGGCGTTCCCACAGGTCAGACCGGTGCACAGGGTGACTTCGGTGACCAGATCGGCACGCGCGGGCACTTCGACCACCGGCTCCAGGTCAACCCGACGGAACACAATGCCGGTATCGACCGGGGCCGGACGCAGGGTCATGTAGACCTTGTCGCCACTGTGCAGGCCAACGCCGGTAGCGCGGATCGTATTGGTCAGGGTGCGTTGGGGGATCATCAGGCCGGGGTCCGAGTGGTGCGGGAGCGAAAGGCGCAAGGGCACAGCCGCTGCGACCGCAGAGAATATCATGCAGCCCTGCCCCATCTTTGCTGAACAGAGGGTGGGCGATGCACCGCCACCGCGCCGCTCCTGGCGCGATGACGGGCATCCGGACATGGCACATACGCCGGGGAGGACAAGCCCCGGCCGTTGTGCTTGCTCAGTCCGCCTGGCGGCGCAGGAACGCCGGGATGTCCAGGTAATCCGGCGGCAGGTCGGCCGCGCCATTGCCGCTGGCAGCCACGGCGCCGGCATCGGTGCTGGGGCGACGCAGGCCGGTGGCCAGCGAGTTGGCGTTGCTGCGCGAGCCATTGGCATCCATCTCCGGCTCACCGTACTCGGCAGCACCGGTGGTGGCGTTGCGCACCAGCTTGATCGCGCCGCGCTCAGCGGTACGCGGCACGCTCTTGGCCACCACCTGGTTCAGGCCGGTGGCCACCACGGTGACGCGCACTTCGTCCTGCATGTCAGGGTCGAGCACGGTGCCCAGCACCACGGTCGCGTCTTCGGAGGCGAAGCTGTCGATGGTGCGGCCGATCTCGTCGAACTCGCTCATGGTGAAGTCCGGGCCGGCGGTGATGTTGACCAGGATGCCGTTGGCACCGGCGAGGTTCACATCGTCCAGCAGCGGGTTCTGGATGGCGGCTTCGGCAGCGGCCTGGGCGCGGTCATCGCCACGGGCGGTACCGGTGCCCATCATGGCCAGACCCATTTCGCTCATCACGGTGCGCACGTCGGCAAAGTCGACGTTGATCAGGCCCGGACGCACGATCAGGTCGGCGATGCCCTGCACTGCACCCTGCAGTACGTCATTGGCGGCGCGGAAGGCCTGGATCATGGTGGCGTTGCGGCCGAGCACGGTGATCAGCTTTTCGTTGGGAATGGTGATCAGCGAATCGACATGCTGGCTCAGCTCCTCGATGCCCTTCAGCGCCACCTGCATGCGGCGACGGCCTTCAAACGGGAACGGCTTGGTCACCACGGCCACGGTCAGGATGCCCATTTCCTTGGCCAGCTGGGCCACCACCGGGGCGGCACCGGTGCCGGTGCCGCCGCCCATGCCGGCGGTGATGAACACCATGTCAGCGCCCTGCAGGGCGTCCATGATGCGCTCGCGGTCTTCCAACGCGGCCTGGCGGCCGACTTCCGGGTTGGCGCCTGCGCCCAGCCCCTTGGTCACGCTCTCGCCGAGCTTGAGCTGGGTCTTGGCGCCGCACTTGGTGATGGCCTGGGAATCGGTGTTGGCGGTGATGAACTCCACCCCCTCCACGCTGCCGTTGACCATGTGGGCCACCGCGTTGCCGCCGCCGCCGCCCACGCCAACCACCTTGATCACCGCATTGGGTGCCATTTTTTCGATCAGTTCGAAATGTGCCATGTCTTTGTCCTCGAGATGAAGCCTTGGCCGGTGTCATCCGTGGCAGGCATCCTGCCTGCTCCGGGTGGCCGTACCGCCGCCATTTTCAGTTGTATGTGGTCACACCTGGCGGTGTTCCCGTGCACTGCGTGGTTACTGCCAAGTACTGCGTTGTTGCCTGCCACCTGCCCGGTCAGAAGTTCTCCAACCAGGATTTCAATTTCTTCAACACCGAGCCGGCCCGCCCGGCCGGCAACGACGGCCGCCGTGGGTGTTCGAGCTGGCTGCCCATCAGCAGCAGGCCGACCGCGGTGGAGTACACCGGGTTGCCGACCACCTCGCCCAGGCCGGAAACATGCTGCGGAATGCCGATGCGCACCGGCATCTGCAGCATTTCCTCGGCCAGCTCGACCACCCCTTCCATCTTCGAGGCGCCGCCGGTGAGCACCACCCCGGCACGCACCAGCTCCTCGAAGCCGGAGCGGCGCAGCTCGGCCTGGACCATTTCAAAGATTTCCTCGTAACGCCCCTGCACCGCCTGGGCCAGCGAGTGACGCGGCATCCGCCGTGGCGGACGGTCGCCGACGCTGGGCACCTGGATGCTTTCCTCGGCGGTGGCCAGCTGGGCCAGGGCACAGGCATAGCGCACCTTGATCTGCTCGGCTTCCGGGGTCGGCGTGCGCAGCATGTGGGCGATGTCGTTGGTGACGTGGTCGCCGGCAATCGGCAGCGAGGCCGAGTGGCACAGTGCCCCCTGCACGTAGACCGAGATGTCGGTGGTACCGGCGCCCATGTCCACCAGCACCACCCCCAGCTCGCGCTCGTCAGCGGTCAACACCGCCATCGACGAGGCCAGCGAGGAAAGCACCAGCTCATCGACCTGCAGGCCACAGCGCTGCACGCACTTGGTGATGTTCTGCGCCGCCGACTGCGCGCAGGTGACCAGGTGGGCATGCACTTCCAGACGCACCCCGGTCATGCCGACCGGATTGCGGATGCCTTCCTGCGAGTCATCCAGCACATATTCGCGCGGCACTGCATGCAGGATGCGCTGGTCGGCCGGGATGGCCACCGCCTTGGCCGCTTCCAGCACGCGGTCCAGGTCGGCCCAGGTCACCTCGCCCTCGCGGATCGGCTGCAGGCCCTGCGAGTTGCGGCACTGCACGTGGTTGCCGGAAATCGAGGCATACACCGAGCGGATCTCGCAGCCGGCCATCAGGTCGGCCTCCTCGACCGCCCGCTTGATCGACTCCACGGTCGATTCGATGTCCACCACGACACCGCGCTTGAGCCCGCGCGACTCGTGCGAGCCGATGCCGATCACCTCGATCGGGTTGCCCGGGGAGTACTCCCCCACCAGGGCCACCACCTTGGAGGTGCCGATATCCAGGCCAACAATCAGCGATTTGTCACCCTTGCGGTTCATGTCCTGTCCTGCTTCCCTGAGGCATTGGCCTCACCCCAGCTGAGGGTGAAACCATTGGTATAACGAAGGTCGGCGCGCACGATCGGCGCCTTCTGCGCGGCCACCAGCTGGGGCAGCACGCGGGCAAAACGCTGCAGCCGGCTGCGTGCATCGTGGCGGCCCAGGACCACCTCGATACCGCCTTCCAGGCGCAGCTCCCAACTGCCGCGGGCATCCATGCGCAGCCGTTGCAACGGCTGCCCGGTGTGCGCGAACAGCGGCTTGGCGTAGCCATACAGTTCCAGCACCTGCTCGGTCTGCGCGTCCGGGCCGCCAAGGTCAGGCAGGTTGCTGACATCCAACCCCTCGGGGATGGCAATCAACTTGCCCTGGACCGAGAGCAGGCGCTCGTCGCCCCAGCGGGCCAGTGGCTGGTGTTCGACCAGGGTCACTTCCAGCACATCCGGCCACAGCTTGTGGACCTTGGCCGACTCCACCCACGGCAAGGCTTCCAGCGCGTCCTGTGCTCCCTGCAAGTCGACGGCAAAGTACCCCGTACGGGCATACGGCATGACGATGGACTGGACCTGCTCGGCACTGACCTGGGCCATCGGCGCATGCACGCGCAGGCGGGCCAGCGGCCAGCGGTCGGCACCGACCCAGCCACCAAGCACGCCCACCACCGGCAGGGCCACCACCGCCAGCGCCAGCGCCCACAGCAACAACCGCAGCAATACGTTCATCGGCCAACCTCCGGCAACGGCATGCGCGCGCGCACACCGGCACCTGCCTGCGGCAGGTGATGGGTCACGGAGAAGGCCGATGCCACGGTCACGGCGCAGTCGCTCCGGCAAAGCCGTCGGCCACGATCTGCTGGGCAATGCCGCCGATATCGCCGGCGCCCATCAGCAGCAGCAGGTCACCGTCCTGCAGCACGTCCGGCAGCACCGAGCCAAGATCGGCAGTCAGCCCGACCACCACCGGCTCGCTGCGCCCACGGGCACGGATGGCCCGTGCCAGCGACTTGGCGTCGGCGCCGGGGATCGGCGCCTCGCCGGCCGGGTAGACCTCGCACAGCACCAAGGCATCGACATCGGACAGCACCGCGGCGAAGGCATCGAACTGGTCACGGGTGCGGCTGTAGCGGTGCGGCTGGAAGGCCACGACCAGGCGCTTGTCCGGCCAGCCGCCACGGGCAGCGGCAAACACCGCTGCCAGCTCGCGCGGATGGTGACCGTAGTCATCGACCACACGCACGAGGGCGCCCTTGGCCGTGGTCACTTCACCCAGGTCATTGAAACGACGGCCGACGCCTTCGAACTTCTCCAGCGCACGGCCGATGGCCTGCGGGCTGACACCCAGCTGCCAACCCACCGCGGCGGCGGCCAGCGCATTGAGCACGTTGTGCTGCCCCGGCAGGGCCAGGGTCACCGCGGTGCGGCTGCCTTCGGGCAGGCACAGGGTGAAGTGCATGCGGCCGCCTTCCTGGACGATGTCCTCGGCGCGCACGTCGGCATTGTCCACCGTGCCGTAGCTCATCACGTGGCGCGGGGTCTGCGCGGCCAGCGCGGCCACTTCCGGGTCATCCAGGCAGAGCACGGCCAGGCCGTAGAACGGCAGGCGCTGCAGGAACTCGGCAAACGCGGCCTGCACCCGGGAAAAGTCGTTGCCGTAGTTCTCAAGATGATCGGCATCGATGTTGGTGATGATCGCCACCAGCGGGTTCAGGCGCAGGAAGCTGCCGTCACTTTCATCGGCCTCGGCCACCAGCCACTGGCCAGAGCCGAGCTTGGCATTGGCACCGGCGGCCAGCAGCTGGCCACCGATGACGAAGGTCGGGTCCAGCTCGCCCTCGCTCAGCACTGCGGCGGTCAACGACGTGGTGGTGGTCTTGCCATGGGTACCGGCCACGGCGATGCCACGGCGGAAGCGCATCAGCTCGGCCAGCATCGCCGCCCGCGGCATGATCGGAATGCGCTGGCTGCGCGCCTCCATCAGCTCGGGGTTGTCGGCACGGATTGCACTGGACACCACGATGCAGTCGGTGCCCAGCACATTGGCGGCCGAATGCCCGCGCAGGATGCGCGCGCCCAGACGGGCCAGGCGACGGGTGGCGGCATTGTCGGCGTTGTCCGAACCGGATACTTCATAGCCCAGGGTCAGCATGACCTCGGCGATACCGCTCATGCCGGTGCCACCAATGCCGACGAAGTGCACGCGCGGGAAGGCGCGGACCAGGTCCTGGGTGTCGTGCAGACGGCGGATCATGCCTGCACCTGCTTGCCGGAGGCATTGCTGCCGCTGCCGGTTTTCATTGCGGATTCCTCAAGGATGATGTCAGCGATGCGCGCGGCAGCATCGACCCGGGCCAGGCCGCGGGCGGCCTGTGCCATGGCCAGGCGGCGCGGCGCATCGTCATGGAGCTGTTGCAGCGTGTGCTGCAGCTGGACAGCCAGGTCCGGGTCCTGCTTGAGCAGGACCGCTGCCTGGTGTTCGACCAGGTAGTGGGCATTGCGGGTCTGGTGGTCATCCACAGCAGCGGCGAACGGCACCAGCACCGAGGGCACGCCGACCGCGCACACCTCGGCCAGGGTCGAAGCACCGGCGCGGCAGACCACCAGGTCGGCCCAGGCGAAGGCTTCGGCCATGTCGGCAATGAACGGGCTTACCTGCGCCTGCACACCCGCCTGGGCATAGCCAGCCAGCGCCTCGGCATGCAGCTTCTCACCGCTCTGGTGGCGGATTTCGAAGCTGGCCTGGCCGGCCAGGGCAGCCACCGCCTGCGGCACGGCGTGGTTCAGGGCACGCGCGCCCTGGCTGCCACCGATCACCAGCACGCGCAGGGCGCCGCTACGCCCGGCCAGGCGCTGCGCCGGTTCGGCAATGGCCGCGATCTCGGCGCGTACCGGGTTGCCCACCAGCTCCTCGCCGGCCGGGAAACTGCCCGGAAAACCGACCAGCAGGCGGCGGCAGAAACGGGACAGTATGCGGTTGGTCATACCCGGGGCACGGTTCTGCTCATGTACGATCAACGGCAGGCCGAGCAGACGCCCGGCAAGCCCGCCCGGGCCGGAGGCAAAGCCACCGAAGGCCACTACCGCGCGCGGCTGGCGCCGGCGCAGGGCAAAGCCGGCCGCACGCACCGCGCGCATGATCCGGAACGGTGCGGCCAGCAAGGCAAGCTTGCCTTTGCCACGCACCGCGGCAATGGGCAGGGTGTCCATGCTGATGCCATGTGGTGGCACCAGCCGGGTTTCCATCGCACCGTCGGCACCCAGCCAGGTCACCGGCACGCCGCGCGCGCGCAATTCATCCGCCACGGCCAGGCCCGGAAAGATGTGGCCACCGGTTCCGCCGGCCATGATCACTACCGGACGTGCGCCGGCCTGTACAACCGGCGCGTTCATCGCAGGTCTCCAAAAGTAGGTTCAACACGCGATTGCAGCCGGCTGGTGCCGGTCACTGCGCCACGGCCCTGGGCCCTGGCGGCCACCTCGGTGGCCCGCATCGGCACATCGGCCATGTCCGGCTCGTCCGGCTCGACCGCCTCCTCCAGGTTGCCGGCCACCCGCCAGGACTGGCGGCGCACGGCGCGCTGGTATTCCCAGGACACCCGCAGCAGCAGGCCAATGGCCACACAAGTCATCATCACACTGGAGCCACCGGCCGAGATCAGCGGCAAGGTCAGCCCCTTGGTTGGCAACATGCCCAGGTTCACTCCGATCGAGATGAAGGCCTGCATGCTCAGCCACAGAGCCACGCCGTAAGCGATGTAGCCGGAAAAATGCCGGCGCTGCTCCACGCACTGCATGCCCAGCCACAGCGCACGGCCGATCAGCAGCGACAGCAGCGCGATCAGCACGCAGACGCCAGCAAAGCCGGTTTCCTCGGCCAGCACCGAGAAGATGAAGTCGGTATGGGCTTCGGGCAGGTAGTTCAGCTTCTGAATCGACGCTCCCAGGCCTACCCCGGTCCATTCGCCACGGCCGATGGCCATCAACGCATTGGTCAGCTGATAGCCAGAACCGAGCTGGTCGGCCCACGGATCGACAAAGGAAGTGATGCGGCGCAGGCGGTATGGCTCGAACACGGCAATGGCCACCAGCGCCGCACCGCCGAGCAGGGCCGGCATGGCCATCTTGGGCAGGTTGCCCCCACCCAGCACCAGCATGCCCACGGTGATCCCGCACAGCAGCACCGAAGAACCGAAGTCCGGCTGCAGCAACAGCATGGCCACCAGCAGCATCACCACGCCCAGCGGCTTGATCAGGGCGGCCCAAGTGGCGTTGACCTCATCGGCAAATCGCACCAGATAACTGGACAGCCAGATGATGTAGAGCACCTTGACCGCTTCCACCATCTGGAACACCCCCAGGCCGGGCAGGCGCACCCAGCGCTGGGCACCGTTCACGCTGTGCCCCAGGCCGGGCAGCATCACCAGGGCCAGCAGCACGAAGCAGCCGCCAAGCAGCCACTTGTTGTATTCCTCGACCTTGCGCAGCTCCAGCTGCATCACCCCGATGGCCAGCGCCGCGCCCAGGGCCAGGTGCAGCAGGTGGCGCTTGAGGTAATAGGTCGCATCACTGGCCAGGGCCACCGAGGCCGAGGCCACCATGATCACGCCGATTGTCGCCAACGCCAGCGCAGCACCGAGCAACCAGCGGTCATACGCACCGCCGATGGCTTCCAGCCGTGTTGCCTGGGACGACATATCACTCATCAGCGCACCTTCAACGTCGCCAGGCCGATGAGCACCAGCACCACCGAGATGATCCAGAAGCGCACGATCACCCGCGGCTCCGGCCAGCCCTTCAGTTCGAAGTGGTGGTGGATCGGGGCCATGCGGAACACCCGCTTGCCGGTGAGCTTGAAGCTGGCCACCTGGATCATCACCGACAGGGTCTCGATCACGAAGATGCCGCCCATCACCACCAGCACCAGTTCCTGGCGCACGATCACCGCCATGGTGCCCAGCACCGCGCCCAGTGCCAGCGCGCCGATATCACCCATGAACACCATCGCCGGGTAGGTGTTGAACCACAGAAAGCCCAGGCCCGCGCCAGCGATGGCCGCACAGATGATCACCAGCTCGCCGGCCCCGGGAATGGCCGGAATCTGCAGGTAGCGGGCAAATTCGGCATGCCCGGAGGCATAGGCGAACACGCCCAGGGCGCCGGCCACCAGTACGGTGGGCATGATCGCCAGGCCATCCAGACCGTCGGTCAGGTTCACCGCATTGGAAAAGCCGACGATCCAGAAGTAGGCAATGACCACGAAGGTCAGCCCGGCCATCGGCAGGGCAATGGCCTTGAACATCGGGATGTAGAAGTTCAGCGTCGCCGGGGCATCGGCGGTCTGCCACAGGAACAGGCCGGCGGCCAGGCCGAAGACCGATTGCAACAGGTACTTCCAGCGTGATTTCAGCCCGTTCGGGTCACGCTTGGCAATCTTGATCCAGTCGTCGTACCAGCCAATGGCGCCGAAGCTGAGCATCACCGCCAGCACCACCCAGATGTAGCGGTTGGACAGGTCCGCCCAGAGCAGGGTGGCCACCGCAATGGCCAGCAGGATCAGCCCGCCGCCCATGGTCGGGGTGCCGGCCTTGGAGAAGTGGCTCTTGGGGCCGTCGGTACGGATCGGCTGGCCCTTGAACTGGGCCAGGCGGGCAATCGCCCACGGGCCCAGCCACAGGCACAGGCCCAGCGCGGTCAGCGCCGCCAGGATGCCGCGGAAAGTGATGTAGTTGAACAACCGGAACAGGTCGTCGAACTGCTGCAGCCATTGGGCCAACTCAAACAACATGATGCGTTTCCTCGCCGCGCGACAGCAGCGCGGTCACAATCTTGTCCATGGCACTGCCGCGTGAGCCCTTGACCAGGCAACGCGCCGCAGCGGGAAGTTCGTCGGCCAGCGCAGCGGCCAGTTCGGCGTGGCTGGCGAAGTGGCGGCCGCCGTCGCCGAAGGCGCTGGAAGCCGCATCGGCCAGTTCGCCCAGGGTCCAGACCCGGGCCAGGCCGGCACTGCGCGCCTGCTCGCCGGCAGCAGCGTGCAACGCACGCGCCTGCGGGCCCAGCTCGCGCATGTCACCCAGCACCAACCAGGCCTGCCCCGCACCGGCGGCAGCCAACGCGGCAATCGCCGCAGCCAGTGAGCCGGGGTTGGCGTTGTAGCTGTCGTCGATCAGGGTGGCGCCATTGCCCAGGGTATGGGCGATCTGGCGGCCGGCCACCGGCCGGGCCAGGGCCAGGCCTTCGGCCACCTGTTCCAGCGCGATGCCCGCGGCCAACGCCAGTGCGGCGGCGGCCAACGCATTGCCGACGTTGTGCCGCCCGGCCAGGGCCAGTTGCACAGCGGCCACCCCCTGCGGGGTCACCAGTTCAAAGTGCGAGCCCGTTGCACCAAGCACGATGGCGCGGGCGCTGACCTCGGCCGGCAGGTCCAGGCCAAAACGCAGTACCCGGCAACGCCCGGCCACACAGTGCTGCTCGAACCACGCACCGAAGGCATCGTCGGCATTGATCACCGCCACACCGTTGGCCGGCAGCGCGCGGTAGATCGCGCCCTTGGTGTCGGCCACACCGAGCAGGCTGCCCATGCGTTCCAGGTGGGCGGCGGCAATGTTGTTGACCAGCGCGTAGGTCGGCGGCGCGATGTCGGTCAGGTAGGCGATGTCGCCCGGCTTGCCGGCGCCCATTTCATACACCGCCCAGTGCGCATCTTCGGGCGCATCGAGCACCGCCAGCGGCAGGCCGATCTCGTTGTTGCGGTTGCCCGGGGTGGCATACACGGTCTTGCCCTGCACGCTGGCGGCATGCTCAAGCACGGCCGTGAGCAGGGCCTTGACCGATGTCTTGCCGTTGGAACCGGTAATGGCGAACACCGCGGTGTCGCGCCCGGCCTGGATGCCGGCGGCAATCCGCGCCAGGGCCAGTTCGCTGTTGTCCACCACCAGTTGCGGCAGGTCGATGTCCAGCACGCGCTCGACCAACAGCGCCGCCGCACCGGCCGCCTGCGCGGCCTGGGCAAAGTCGTGGCCATCAAAACGTTCGCCACGCAGGGCGACATACAGGCTGCCCGGGGCAATGGCACGGGTGTCGTTGGACAGGCCATCGATGGCCACGTCCTCTCCGTGCAGGGTGCCCTGCGCCCAGTGGGCCAGCATCGACAACGGCGTACGCCTCATGGCCGTCCTCCGTCGTTGATCAATTCGTCGTTGTTGGAAAAGTGCAGGTCCAGGCACTGCTGGGCCACCAGGCTGTCATCGAAGGGATGCTTGACCCCGTTGATGTCCTGGTAAGGCTCGTGCCCCTTGCCGGCAATCAGCACCACATCGCCTGCAGCGGCGGTGGCAATGGCACTGTCGATGGCCAACGCGCGGTCACGCTGCACACTCACCGCCTGCGGGTGTGCAAAGCCGGCCAGGATGTCGGCGACGATGCCATCACCGTCCTCGGTGCGCGGGTTGTCGTCGGTGACGATCACCCGGTCGGCATGTTCCTCGGCAATGGCCGCCATCTGCGGGCGCTTGCCGGCATCGCGGTCACCGCCGCAGCCGAACACGCAGGCCAGCAGGCCGTCGACATGGTCTTCCAGCGAGGTCAGCGCCTGCAGCAATGCATCCGGGGTGTGGGCGTAATCGACCACCACGGTCGGCTGGCCGCTCTGCCCGCCGAGCTTGTTCATGCGCCCGGCAATGGGCCGCAACCGGCCGAGCAGGCCGGCAATGTCAGCCACCCGCGTGCCCTGGGCCAGCAGCACACCGGCCACGGCCAGCAGGTTGTCGACATTGAAACGGCCCAGCAGCGGCGAATCGACCCGCGCCTGCTCGCCGTCGGCGGTCAGGGTGAAATGCAGGCCGGCGCCATCGAGTTCGATCGCACTGGCCTGCAGGCGGGCCGAAGCCTTGCCGCGCGAGCTGACCCCGATCACCACCACGGCCGGATCAATCACCGCCAGCAGGGCCGGGGCGTAGGCATCGTCCAGGTTGACCACGGCAGCCTTCAGCCCGGCACGCTGGAACAGGCGGGCCTTGGCCGCGCCATAGGCTTCCATGGTGCCGTGGTAGTCCAGATGGTCGCGGGTGAGGTTGGTGAACACCGCAATGTCGTAGTGCACCGCATCCACCCGGCCCTGGTCCAGCGCATGCGAGCTGACTTCCATCGCGGTGGCGCTGGCGCCGGCATCACGCAGCTGGGCCAGCACCTGGTGCATCTGCAGCACCAGCGGGGTGGTGAAACCGGTCGGCACCACCTGCCCGTACAGGCCGACACCCAAGGTGCCGATCGAGCCGGAAGTGATGCCCTGCAGCTGCCAGGCCTGGCCCAGCAACTGCACGGTGGAGGTCTTGCCGTTGGTACCGGTGACCCCGACCATGGTCATGGCCCGCGACGGCTGGCCGTGGAACTGGTCGGCCATCTGGCCCATGCGCGCACGCAGGTCGGGCACGGCAATCGCATCGGCCGGCACCGCAATGCCCGCCGGCGCCGGGAAGTCGTACAGGATCGCCGTCGCGCCATTGGCACGCGCCTGCTCGACGAAGTTCAGGCCGTGCGCGCCGAAACCGGCCACGCAGACGAAGGCATCGCCCGGGCGTACGTCACGGCTGTCCAGCACGAGGCCGCCCACTTGCAGGCCATCAACGCCGGTCACATCCGGCAGCAGGCTGGACAAGGGCAAACGACGGCTCACGGCACACCTCCGCCCGGCAGCGCCTGCGGCAGGGCCGCATCGAGCTCGGCGCCGGCATCGGGGATCAGGGTCGGGTCCGGGGCAGCCGGCAGCACACTGGCGCTGTGGCCCAGCTTGCCGCTGGCCTGCGCGGCCAGCCAGGCCTCGATGTTGTCGGGAGGAACATCCATCAGTCGCAACGCGCCTTCCATTACATGGTGGAAGACCGGTGCAGCCACCAGACCGCCGTAATAACGGCCGCCCTGGGGGTCATTGATCACAATCACAGTGGCAAATCGCGGGTTGGAGGCCGGCACCAGGCCGGCAAACAGCGCATTGTAGCGGCCCCGCACATATCCGCCCGGACCGGCTTTACGTGCCGTTCCGGTTTTGCCGGCCACGTGGTAGCCGAGAATGCCGGCCTGCTTGGCACCGCCATTGGTGACCACGGTCTGCATCATCTCCACCACCTGGTCGGCCACCTGCTCATCGACCACCTGGCGCACGGTGCGCTCGTCGGCGCTCTGGCCGCGGATGAAGGTCGGGCTGACCAGCTGGCCACCATTGCCCAAAGTGGCAAAAGCCTGCGCGATCTGCAGCGGCGTCACGTTCAGGCCATAGCCGTAGGACATCGTGCTCTTGGTGCTGCCATACCAGTTGGCCGAGCCGGGCACCGGCACCACCCCGGCCGACTCACCGGGAAAACCACTGCCCGGGGCCTGGCCGTAACCGAAGCTGCGCACGGTGTCGTAGAAGGTACGGTCCGGCATCAGCGCGGCGATCTTGGCCGAACCGATGTTGGAGGAACGGGTGATCACCCCGGTGGTGGTCAGCACGCCGTTGTTGCGCGGCACGTCGCGGATCGTATAGCGCCCCAGCGACATGTAACCCGGATTGGTGTCAAACAGGCTGTTGGCGGTGACCACGCCGGACTGCAGGGCCGAGGCCACGGTCAGCGGCTTCATCGTCGAGCCCGGCTCGACCAGGTCGGTGACCGCACGGTTGCGGCGGGTATCCGGGCTGGAGCTGCCTACCGCATTGGGGTTGTAGGTGGGCAGGTTGGCCATGGCCAGCACTTCGCCGGTGGCCACGTCCATCACCACCACCGATCCGCCGGCGGCCTTGTTCTCGTTGACCGCATTGCGCAGCTCGCGCATGGCCAGGAACTGGATCCGGCGGTCGATGCTCAGGGTCAGGTCGCGGCCCGGCTCGGCCGCACGCACCAGGTCGATGCTCTCCACGATCGCGCCCTTGCGGTCGCGGATCACCTTCTTGGCACCGGGCTGGCCACTGAGCCACTCATCGAACGCCAGCTCCAGCCCTTCCTGGCCCTGGTCATCGATGTTGGTGTAGCCCAGCACATGGGCCAGCGCCTCGCCCTGCGGGTAATAGCGGCGGAACTCGCGCTGGGAGAACACTCCGGGAATGTTCAGGTCAAGCACGCGCTGCGCATCGTCCGGGTTGATCCGGCGGCGCACGTACATGAACTCCTTGTCGGCCTTCTGCGCCAGGCGCTGGGTCAGCTCTTCATGGGACACCGCCAAGGCCTGGGACAGCTCGCCAATGCGCTCGGGATGGGCCAGCAGCTCCTTCGGGTTGACCCAGATCGAGGCCACCGGGGTGGACACCGCCACCGGCTCGCCGTTGCGATCAGTGATCATCCCGCGCGAGGTCGGGATCGGCACTTCACGCAGGAAGCGCGCCTCGCCCTGGCGCTGGTAGAAGGCGTTGTTGACCAACTGCACATAGGCCGCACGCGCGACCAGACTGAATGCGCACAGGCCCAAAACCGAACCAACCAGCAGCAGTCGCCCGCGCTGGTTGAAGACCCGTCCCCGGTGCTTGCGCATGTTCATTGGCGCACAACCACGATGTCGGCCGGCTCGGGGAATTTCATCCCGATCCGGCTGCGCGCCAGTTGATCCACCCGCCCGGCCTGGGTCAGGGTGGCCTGCTCCAGCTGCAGCCGGCCAAACTCGATGTTGAGCTCGTCGCGCTGGTGTTCCAGCCGCGACAACTCGACAAACAGCTGGCGGTGCTGGTGGCGCTTGTGCACCACGGCCACCGCCGAAGCGATGGTGGCCACCAGCAGGATCACCAGCAACAGGCGGGCCATCAGCGTGCCTCCACCTTCTGGGCCACGCGCAGCACGGCACTGCGTGCACGCGGGTTCACGCTCAATTCGTCCTCATCGGCCTTGATCGCCCCGCCCACCAGCTCCAGGGTCGGGGTGAAGCTGACCTCGGTGGGCATCCGGCGGTTGCCCGGCGGTGCCTTGGCCAGCTTGTTGAAGGTCTGCTTGACGATGCGGTCTTCCAGCGAGTGGAAACTGATGATGGCCAGGCGGCCAGCCGGCTTGAGCAGCGACACCGCTGCATCCAGCGCATCTTCCAGGTCAGCCAGCTCACGGTTGATGTGGATGCGGATGGCCTGGAAGCTGCGGGTGGCCGGGTTGGACTTGTCCTTGCCGCGCGGCACCACCTTGTTGATCAGTTCGGCCAGCTGCGCGGTGCGGGTCAACGGGGTCTTCTCGCGCTCGGCCACGATCGCCCGGGCAATCTTGCGGCTGGCACGCTCCTCGCCATAGGTCCACAGCACATCGGCAATCTCGCGCTCATCGGCGATGGCCAGCCACTGCGCCGCGCTGAGCCCGGAATCGGGGTCCATGCGCATGTCCAGCGGGCCATCCTTGCCGAAGGAGAAGCCACGTTCGGCCACGTCCAGCTGCGGCGAGGACACCCCAAGGTCCAGCAGGATCCCGTCCACGCCGCCGGCGGTGGCCGGCCACTGGGCCATCTGCGCGAACGAGCCACGGAAGATCGCCACCCGGCCATCGGGAGCAAAATCCCGCTGCGCCACGGCAATGGCTTCCGGGTCCTTGTCCATCACCAGCAAGCGCCCGTCCGGGCCGAGCTGCTCGAGCACGCCACGGGCATGCCCGCCGCGTCCGAACGTGCCGTCCAGATAAGTCCCATTGTCGATCACCCTCAGGCCTGCAAGGACCTGGGCGTAGAGCACCGGCAGATGTTGTGCCGGCGGCTGCGCCGAAGGGTGACCGGTGTGCGGTTGCTCACGCATCCCGGCCCCCTGGTTCACAGTCTCAGGTCGAGCAGGTCATCGCCCAGATCGCCGTCATCCAGCGTCTGGTCGATCAGCGCGCGATGCGCCTGCTCGCTCCACAGTTCAAATTTGTCGCCCATTCCCATCAGCACCGCTTTCTTCTCGATGCCCACCGCATGGCGGTGGCTGGGGGGCAGCGTGATACGACCATTGCCGTCCAGCTCCAGGTGGGCCGCCGACCCCACCAGCTTCTGCTGCAGGGTGCGTACGGTCTTGCTCATGTTGGGGCGGGCCAGCAGGTCATCGCGCACCTTCTCCCAGGCATCAGGGCGGTACAGCCACAGGCAGCCGCGCTCGAAGGGGTTGTAGGTCAGGACCAGACGGTTGCCACACGCAGCCGAGGACACCAGGTCGCGATGGACGGTGGGAACCGTCATGCGCCCCTTGTCATCAACTGTGATGGCCGTCTCACCCTGGAACACGATCGCTTTGCCCGCCCATGTTTTTTCAGTGAATTATTGAACCACGAAAACCCACAAAAAACCCAAAATTCCCTCTAGCTCCCACCTTAGCAGCGCCCCCCCGCTTGTCAACAACTTTCCGGAGGGGAAATCACTTTCCCGATCAATGGTTTGCAACAATCTTTAGAGACTTGTTCAAGGCTTATCCACAAGTTGCTGTTTCTATGGAGCTTTCCAAATTTCACGGAAATTCAGGCCCATGCACAGCAAGTGAAGACAACGCCGCTCCGCCAACCGCCGCTGGCCGCCACCTGCGCAAGCGGCGACACTGTGTGCCATGTGCGTCCTTGCAATGGCCTGGCAGGCCCATCCCCGCTGGCAGCTGCTGCTGATCGGCAACCGCGATGAATTCCACTCCCGCCCCACCGCCGCCGCCGCCCCCTGGCCGGATGCCCCGATCCTGGGTGGGCGTGACCTGCGTGCCGGCGGCAGCTGGATGGCCACTGACGGCCGCGGCCGGCTGGCCGTGCTGACCAACGTGCGCGACCCACTGGCCAGCCAGGACGGCCCCTCGCGCGGAGCCCTGGTGGCCGGTTTCCTGCAGCAGGACAGCCCACCGGCAGTCCACCTGCAGCAGCTGGCAGGCCAGGCTGGGCGGTATGCTCCATTCAACCTGCTGCTGGCCGACGCCACCGGCTGCCACTACCTGGGCAACCACCCGTTGCAGCAGCGGGCGGTGGAAGCGGGCGTCCACGGACTGTCCAATGCCACCCTCGACAGCCCCTGGCCCAAGAGCGAGCACCTGCGGCTGGCCCTGCAGCGCTGGCTGGCCGCAGGCAAGGACACCCTCACGCCACTGTGGCAGGCGCTGGCCAGCGAGCAGTCTCCCGCCGATGCCTGTCTGCCGGATACCGGGGTAGGCCTGGAGCGCGAACGCCAACTCGGCCCGGTGTTTATCCGCGGCGAGCACTACGGCACCCGGGCCAGCACCATCGTGGCCATCGACCATGCCGGCGCCGGCTGGCTGATCGAGCGGCGCTACGCCGCCGACGGCCTGTATCTGGACCAGAGCCACTGGCGCTTTGATGGCCACGGCACAATCAGCCTGGCCTGAGCCGGCCCCGGCCAACAAAAAACACCCCGGCAATGCCGGGGCGCTGGAAGGAAGAGGCGGAGCCGGCCGATAAGCCGGGTTCTGTCGTGGACAGTCATTCTTCTAGGCGCCACGTCACCGTGGCGCTCGAGCAACCTACCCGGATCCAGCGCGGGCCACGCCTGTAGGATCCCTATTTGGTCTTGCTCCAGGTGGGGTTTGCCGTGCCGGTCTGTTGCCAGACTCGCGGTGCGCTCTTACCGCACCATTTCACCCTTGCCGGCTCCCCGAAAGGAACGTAGGCGGTATCTTTCTGTTGCACTTTCCGTCGGCTCGCGCCGCCCAGGCGTTACCTGGCACCTTGCCCTGTGGAGCCCGGACTTTCCTCGGCACCCCGCAAAGGGTGACGCGACTGTCTGGCCGGCTCCGCCAGTGCGTATTGTCGCATGTCGCAAGTGCCCGTGCCTGTCGGCGAGCTCAATCGCTTCCCTGCGCCAGCACGGACAGCGGCAACGGGACCATCTGGCTGTAACCTTGCAGCAAGCTGCCATCGGCCAGCGTCCGTACCCACATCACCTGCACAGGCTGCCCTGTTTGCCGGCCTGCCAGGCGCAGCACCACGCCGGCCGCACTGAACACCAGCTCACCGGCTACGGCCGTCAACAGATCACCCGGCTGCAGACCAGCACGCTGCCCGGGCCCGCCCGGCGTCAGTTCTTCCACCCGGCCGGCTCGATCGAACAAGATGCCCAGCGCCGGGCGCTGGTCATCGTCCAAATACGCCGCCCCCAGTGCGTCCATCCACTGTTCCTCCTCGGCAATATGGTCATACAGGGTGAACCACGGATCACGCAGCCGGGTATCGGCCGTGGCCAGCAGCCCGCACTCGGCCGGGCTTGCACGCATGCCACGCTGATCACCCAGCACGACCTCCAGTTCGCCCCACTGCGGAAACGACAAGGGCGGCGCGCCCGAGCGGGGAAGATGTCGAGGCACCCAGTACCCACTGCTGGCCGGGCTGGCATTGATGCAGGCCCGACGCCTCTGCACCTGGACGATGAGCTGACTGTAAATCAGCCGCAGCCGGGAATTGTCCAAGGAGGCATCGAGCAACAGGACATCCTGCAGTCCTTGGGCAGCGGCCGGCAGCGGCAGCGACACAACCACAGCCAGCACCCACCCCAACCACTGCCGACGACCTGCATTGAACACGGCATACATAAGCGTCTCCCGGTCTGTTGTGGGGCAGATGCTGCAGGGCTGCCCTGCAGGACACAATAACCCTCGATGCGCGCCCATCCTCACACCCGCGGCAGCACCTGGACCCCGTCCATGGCCAAGGTCCACACCCACCCGGCCTGCACGATGGCCACCTGTTGCCAGTCAGCAAAGGCATCTTCGGCAAAGAGCTGTTGCTGCAGTTGTTGCACCAACTGCAGCCATAGCGGTGACGGGCGTCCCTGTGCCAGCGGTGCACAGGGCAATGCCGGCAGTGGCCAGTTGTCGTGCAGCAGCAGGACATTGTGCGGCTGGCGGGAGAAACCTTCGCGGGCGATCACCTCGCGTTTCTTCGTCACTGCCCAGCGCATCACCGCCAGCCACAGGCCTTCGGGGTCCTCGCTGTCATAGCCAGGGCGGCCACCACGCGGGGCGAGCAGGCGCTGCAGCATCGGATTGGACCAGTCCCAGTCGTGCTCGCCAGGGGCCAGCACCGGCCGCACCCATCCGGAGTTGACCTCACGCAGCTGGGTCTGCAGACGCTTGAGCTCCTCCGGCACCACTTCCATGCATTCCACACCGATGGCCAGGCCCGGCGCAGAGAGCAGGAAGTCCGGGCGCTCGCTGCTGTGCACCCGCAACGGATAAGCCAGCCGGCCGGCATTGACTGCCAGCCAGGCCGCCATCAGCCAGCGTTCGCGCGGCTTCTTGTCCAGCAGCGCGGCCTGCGCGGCCGGCAGGCTTTCCAGCCCAAGCTGGGCCTGCAGTGCCAGCGCGCTGTCAGCCCGCCAACTCAGCTCGGTGTCCACCCGCGTGCTCATGCCCCGCCATCAGCGGACTGGCCATACAGCGCCTTGCGCGGTGCACCGCTGAGTTCGGCCGCCAGCTTGGCCGCGGTGGACGGCGGCAGGTGCTCATTGAGCCTGGCGTACAGGCGGCGGCCTTCGGCGATCTGCGCGGCCTCATCGTCAACAGCGCCCTGCACCATCACCACGAACTCGCCACGGCGCTGGTTGGGGTCGGCCTTGACCTTGGCCAGCAAGCTGTCCAAGTCACCATCGAGCACGGTCTCGAACAATTTGGTCAACTCGCGCGCCAGCACCGCCGGGCGGTCACCACCGAACACCGCCGCCATGTCGGCCAGCGATTCCTCGATGCGGTGCGAGGACTCGTAAAACACCAGAGTGGCGCTGGCCCCGGCCAGCCGCGACAGACGCTCACGGCGGGCGCTGGACTTGGCCGGCAGGAATCCCTCGAAAGCGAAGCGGTCACTGGGCAGGCCGGCCACGCTGAGCGCTGCAATTGCCGCACAGGCGCCCGGAACCGGGCTGACCCTGACCCCGGCCGCACGCGCGGCGCGCACCAGTTTGAAGCCCGGGTCCGATACCAGCGGGGTGCCGGCATCGGACACCAGGGCCAACGATTCACCGGCCAACAGGCGTGCCACCACCTTGTCGGCGATCGCCTCCTCGTTGTGGTCATGCAGGGCAATCAAGGGCTTGTCGATGCCGTAATGGGCCAGCAACGGGCGGGTATGGCGGGTGTCTTCGGCACACACCGCCGCCACCTGCTTCAGTGTTTCCAGGGCACGGGCGGAGATATCGGCCAGGTTGCCGATCGGGGTGGCGATCACATACAGCACAGGGGTGGACATCGTGTGGGGGCGGCTTTGTCATGGTCAGGGTTAGAATCCTACCGCTTCCCTGCACTTACCCTGCGGCGCACGCGCCACCATGGACCTTGAGATGAATAACGCCACCTTGCGCTTGTCTGCCCTGTCGATCAGCCTGGCCCTGCTGGTTGGCTGTGCCACCACGGCTACCTCACCGGTGGCCAGCCCGGCCCAGCAGGCCGCCCTGGCCCAGCTTGATGGCGGTCAGCCGCGCGAGGCCGCGCTGGCCCTGGAAACCCTGGCCGGCAGCCTGCGCGGCGGCGCACGCAGCCAGGCCCTGGCCGATGCCGCCTGGGGCTGGCAGCTGGCCGGTGACAGCACACGCGCGCAGTCGCTGCTGTCCCAGCTCAACCCGCGCCACCTCACCGGGGCCAGCGGCCAGCGCTACCAGCTGCTGCAGGCCATTGCCGCGGTGGCTGCCAACCAGCCGGCGCAGGCACTTTCCCTGCTGGGCACGACCACCGCCGTGCATGCCCCGCTGCAGGCCAGCTGGCTGCAGACCACGGCCGCCGCACAGCAGGCCCAGGGTGACCTGTTCGCCGCTGCGGCCAGCCTGCACCGTGCTGTACCGCTGCTCAGCGGTGCGCCGCGCGACACCGCACTGGCTGACATGCAGCGTCTGCTGGCCCGGGTGGACGACACCACCCTGCGCAACCGCAGCGCCGCTCTGGCCGCCGGTGACTCCTTCTACAACACCGCCGGCCGCGCCCTGATTGCCCGAGGCCTGACCCTGCCGCGCCCGCTGGAACTGGACCCGGCCAGCCTGCCTGATTTCAGCCAGCGTGCGGCCGCCGAGCGTGACGGCTACCGCCCGCCAGCCCGCATCGCCGTGCTGCTGCCGCTGAGCGGGCAAATGGCCACCGCCGCCGGCCCCGTACGCGACGGCCTGCTGGCCGGTTATTACGCCGAGCACCGCCGCCGCCCGGAACTGCAGTTCATCGATACCACCGGCAGTGCCAGCGGCGCCCTGGCCGCCTACGACAAGGCTGTGGCCGCCGGAGCGGACTACGTGATCGGGCCACTGGGCCGCGACGAGGTTGACGCCCTGTTCGCACGCAACGAACTGCCGGTGCCGGTGCAGGCCCTGAACCACGGCAAGGCCTTGCCACCGCCTGGGCACCTGGCCTTCTCGCTGGCCCCGGAGGACGACGGGCTGATGGCCGCCGAGTACCTGCTCGGCCGCGAGCGGCGCAATGCCCTGGTGATCCACAGCAACGATGACAACGGCCGGCGTGCTGCTGCCGCCTTCAGCAACCAGTTCACCCAGCGCGGCGGCCAGGTGGCCGCCAGCATTGCGGTCAGTGACAGCCCCGGCCACATCGGCAGCCAACTGAACACAGGCGCCGATGCAGTGTTTCTGGCTGTACGCGGCCCGCAGGCCCGTGCCCTGGCGCCGCAGCTGGCCCTGGCCGGCCTGGGCGGCGCTACCCGCGTGGCCAGTTCGCAGCTGACCCTGGGCACCGGCAAGCCGGAAGAGGACCAGGCCCTGGACGGCATCGCCTTCCCGGGGGAACGCTGGACCAGCCAGGGCGTGGCCGGGCTGCCGGCCGCCAGCGAGCTGGCCGGCCGCCTGCCCACCGCGCGTGGCGCCGCCGCTCGCCTGCTGGCCTTTGGCTTCGACGCCTGGAAGATCAGTGCCTACCTGCCGCACCTGGCCACCAGCACCGACCAGGGCCTGCCGGCGGCCACCGGCCTGCTCTACCTGGATGGCAGCGGCCAGGTGCTGCGCCGTCCGAGCTGGTCCACCTTCAGCAGCGGCTACAGCCAGCCGATCATGGATGGCCGCTGAGCACCTGCAACGCGGGGCGGCGGCTGAAACGGCCGCCCTGCACCTGCTGCAGGCCAACGGCCTGCAACTGGTCGCGCGCAACGCGCGCAGCCGCGCCGGCGAGCTGGACCTGGTGATGCGCGACGGCAGCACCCTGGTCTTTGTCGAAGTGCGCCAGCGCAGCAGCACCGCTTTCGGTGGTGCGCTGGATTCGATCAACCCGGCCAAATGCCGGCGGTTGGTCCGCGCCGCCCTCGGCTGGCTGGCCAGCCAGCCACAGCTGGCACAGGCCACCTGTCGCTTCGATGTCGTGCTCGCCCACGGCCAGCCACCACAACTGCAATGGCTGCGTGATGCCTTCCGCGCCGACGATTACTGAGCCCTGCCATGTCCCACTTGCCTGCCGACTTCCTCGCCGAGCTGCGCGCCGCCCTCGGTGATGCCGTCCATGACGACCCGCTCAGCCTGCAGGCCCATGCCGGCGACAACTCCTGGCGCCAGCAGCTGCCGGCGCTGGTGGTCAGCCCGCGCAGCATCGAACAGGTGCAGACCACCCTGCGCTGCTGCCACCGCCATGGCGTACCGGTGGTGGCCCGCGGCGCCGGCACCGGAACCACCGGGGCAGCCGTCCCCACCCCGGGCAGCGTGGCCCTGTCATTGACCGCGATGGACCAGATCCTGGCCATCCGCCCGGCTGACCGCTGCGCCATCGTCCAGCCCGGTGTACTCAACGGTGCGTTGCAACAGGTGCTGGCCCCGCATGGGCTGTTCTGGGCCCCGGACCCCTCCAGTTTTGAAAGCTGCAGCATCGGCGGCAACCTGGCCACCAATGCCGGCGGCCCGCGCGCGGTGAAATACGGCACCACCCGTGACAACGTGCTCGGCCTGAAGGCGGTCACCGGCAGCGGCGAGCTGATTGTCTGCGGCGGGCCGTGGACCAAGGACGCCACCGGCTATGACCTGACCCACCTGCTCATCGGCAGCGAAGGCACCCTGGCGGTGATCGTGGAAGCCACCCTGCGCCTGCAGCCACTGCCCGCCGACCGCGCCGGGCTGCGTGTGTTCTATGCCGATGCGGCCAGTGCCGCTGCCGCCGTGGCCCGGCTGATGGGCCAGCCGGTGGTTCCCACCGTGTGCGAATTCCTCGACGCGCGCAGTCTTGAACTGCTGCGTGGCAATGGCGCCCAGGTGCCCGAGGCCGGCGCGATGCTGTTGCTGGATGTGGAAGGCGACAGCGACAGCCTGCCCGGCCTGCTCGCCGCCCTGGGCAAGGCCTGCGAGGGCGAGGGCCTGCTGGACATGGATGTGGCCACCGACGGGATCGCGCGTGAACGCCTGTGGGCCGCGCGCCGGGCCCTGTCGCCGGCGCTGAAGACCATTGCCCCGGGCAAGATCAACGAGGACGTGGTGGTGCCGGTCTCGCGCATTCCCGAGCTGGTGGCCGGGGTACAGGCGCTGTCGGCACGGTTCGAGCTGCCGATCGTCACCTTTGGCCATGCCGGCAACGGCAACCTGCACGTCAACATCCTCTACCACCCCGACGATGCCGGCGAGAACCAGCGCGCCCATGCCGCCCTGCCGGAGGTGTTCGCCCTGGTGCTGGCCCTGGGCGGCACCCTGTCCGGCGAACACGGCATCGGCCTGGCCAAGCGCGACTTCATGGCCGATGCCTTCAGCCCGGCCACCCTGGCCCTGATGCGGGCGATCAAGCAGGCCTTCGACCCGGCGGGCATCCTCAACCCGGGCAAGGTGCTGCCGCCGGCCTGAGCCGGCAGCGGATGCTCAGGGGTGCTGGAAATGCTGGTAGCCGGCCTGTGCCGGCTGCCACGGCTGGCCATCGCGGTCGCGCCAATGCACGCCTTGGCCGGCCTGCAGGTGACCGATGCAATGCACCGCCACCCCGGCGCCTGCGCCAGCCGCCAGCACCTGCGCATGGGCCGTGGCCGGAGCGGTAAAGCACAGCTCGTAATCATCGCCGCCGGCAGCCTGCAGCGCCCAGCGCGCCGCCGGGGCCGCGAGCGCCAACGCCGCCGAACACGGCAGCCGCGCCAGCTCCAGCACGGCGGCCAGGCCGCTGCGTTGGCAGATGTGGCCCAGGTCGGCACCCAGGCCATCGGAAATATCGATGGCAGCACTGGCGATGCCACGCAGGGCCAGGCCCAGGGCATTGCGCGGGCTGGGCCGCAACAGGCGCAGACGCAGTGCTTCCAGGGCGGCATCAGCCTGCTCCCGGGCCACATCCAGCCGGCCCTGCTGCCACAGCTCCAAGGCCAGCGCGGCCTCGCCGGGCACCCCGCTGACCCAGACCTCGTCACCGGCGCGGGCCCGGTCGCGGCGCAGCGCCTGCCCGGCGGGCACCCAGCCCATCGCGGTAACCGACAGCGACAGCGGCCCGCGGGTGGTATCGCCGCCAACCAGGGTGATGCCGGCCGTGTCAGCCAGCGCGAACAGGCCGTCGGCAAAGCCCTCGACCCAGGCCGGGTCACTGTCCGGCAGGGACAACGCCAGGGTGCACCAGGCCGGCTGCGCGCCCATCGCGGCCAGGTCGGACAGGTTCACCGCCAGGGTTTTCCAGCCAATGTCGAAGGCCGGGGTTTCAGGCGGGAAATGCACCCCGGCATTGAGGGTGTCGGCGGTGACCGCCAGCACCTGGCCCGGCGGCGGCGCCAGCAGGGCGCAATCATCGCCAATGCCCAGCAGCACATCGGCGCGGGCGGCGGTACGCGCGGCGATGCGCTCAATCAGCGAAAACTCGTCCAGGCTCATCGGCAAACACCCCTTCGGCAGTACGGCAGATACAGCAACGCCGGAACCGTCATGGCCCCGGCGTTGCAAGGACAGGCACCCGCAGGTGCTGCCCGGCAGGCTCAACGGCCGGATTCGGCCTTGCGCCATTCCAGCGCGGCATGGTCCAGCACACCGTTGACATAGGTGTGGCCATGCTCGGAACCGAAACGCTTGGCGGTTTCGATCGCCTCGTTGATCACCACGCGGTAAGGCACATCCACGCGGTAACGCAGTTCATAGGCAGCCACGCGCAGCACGGCGCGCTCGATCGCATCGACCGCTTCCATGTCGCCACGGTCCACGAACGGGGCCAGCGCGGCGTCCAGTTCCTTGCGGTTGTCCAGCACACCGTGGACCAGGGTCTCGAAATAGGCCAGGTCGGCCACTTCGTGGGCCTGCTCGTGGGCGAACTGGGCCAGCAGGCTCTGGGCGTTGCCGCCGGAAATCTGCCAGGCGTAGATCGCCTGCAGGGCGCGGCGGCGGGCGCGTGAACGCAGCACCGGGTCCACGCCATCGCGGCGTACCGGCTTGCCCGCAGGCTTGCCGTTCTTGGGGGTGTTCATGGGAGCTTCTCCAGCAGATTGACCATTTCCAGCGCCGCCTGGGCGCACTCTTCTCCCTTGTTGCCGTGGTTGCCACCGGCGCGCGCCTGGGCATCCTCGATCCGCTCCACCGCCAGCACCCCGTTGGTGACCGGCAGGCGGTGATCCAGCTGGGTGCGCATCAGCGCTTCGGCGCAACGGTCGGCCACATGTTCGTAGTGGCGGGTATCGCCGCGCACCACGCAACCCAGCGCGATCACCGCGGCATGGCTGCCGGCGCTGGCAACATGCTCGGCAGCCAGGGCCACTTCCCAGGCACCGGGAACACGGATCACATCCACCATGGCAGCATCGATGCCGTTGGCGGCCAGGCACTCGCGGGCACCGATGACCAGGGCATCGGTGATTTTGGCATTCCAGCGCGCAGCGATGATCGCAAAGCGGGCATTGTCAGGGGCGCGGAGGTCGCCTTGGTAATGGCTCATGGGCGTTGGGGACACAAAAGGTGGGTAAGTTTAGCGCGGTCTGGCTGAGCGCCGGCCCTCACGGGGCCGGCAAAGCGACGGTTTCGACAATTTCCAGGCCATAACCGGCCAGACCGACCTGCCGGCGCGGGGTGCCCAGCACCCGCAGCTTGCCCAGGCCCAGGTCGGCCAGGATCTGCGCCCCGGCCCCGTTGCGCCGCCACTGGCCCACATCCTTGCTGTTGCCGGCCGGCACCGGCTCGGCGCGCAGGCGGGCCAGCAGGCTGGCCGAGTCACGCGGCGCGCTGAGCACCACCATCACCCCACTGCCGGCCGCATCGATTGCACGCAGGGCATCGGTGGCAGCCACGCCGAAATCATCCCGGCGCCAGTGCAGCAGGTCGGCCAGCGGGTTTTCCACCTGCACCCGCACCAGGGTCGGGGAGGCCTTGTCCGGGGTGCCACGGACCAGCGCGAAGTGCAGGTCATGGGCAATGCGGTCACGGTAGGTGATCAGGTTGAACGGGCCGAATTCGGTGTCGATGGCGCGCTCGTCCACCCGCTCCACGGTGTGCTCGTTGGCCAGCCGCCAGGCGATCAGGTCGGCAATCGAGCCCATCTTCAGGCCATGCTCGCGGGCGAATACCTCCAGCTGCGGGCGGCGGGCCATGGTGCCGTCGGCATTGAGGATCTCCACCAGCACACCGGCCGGCTCCAGCCCGGCCAGACGCGGCAGGTCGGACGCCGCCTCGGTATGCCCGGCACGGGTGAGCACCCCGCCCGGCTGGGCGGTCAGCGGGAAGATGTGGCCCGGCTGGGTCAGGTCCGCCGGCTTGGCATCCGGACGCACCGCGGTGCGGATGGTGTGGGCACGGTCGTAGGCCGAGATGCCGGTGGTGACGCCCTCGGCAGCTTCAATGCTCACGGTGAAATTGGTATGGAACTGCGCGGTGTTGTTGCTCACCATCGGTGCCAGGCCAAGCTGGCCGGTGCGCTCGCGGGTAACCGACAGGCAGACCAGGCCGCGGGCATGGGTGACCATGAAGTTGATGTCGGCCGGCTTGACCAGCTCGGCAGCCATGATCAGGTCGCCTTCGTTCTCGCGGTCCTCGTCATCAACGATGACCACCATGCGGCCAAGGCGGATTTCTTCCAGCAGTTCGGGGATCGGGGCGAAGTTCATGCGTTGTCTCCAGCGCCCATCAGGCGTTCGGCGTAGCGGGCGATCACATCGATTTCCAGGTTCACCGCATCACCGACGCCGGTGTGGGCAAAGGCGGTATGGGCCACCGTGTGCGGGATCAGGGCGACCTCGAAGCCGGCGTCATCGACCGCATTGACGGTCAGGCTGACGCCATCGACGCAGATCGAGCCCTTCCTGGCCACATAGCGCAGCAGCGCGGCCGGGGCGGCAAAGCGCCAGCGCAACGCGCGCGCATCCTCGTTGATCGACTCCACCGTGCCCACGCCATCGACATGGCCGCTGACGATATGGCCGCCGAAACGGTCGGACGGGCGCATTGCCCGTTCCAGATTGACCGGCGCACCTTCGCCCAGCTGGCCCAGGGTGGTCAGGCCCAGGGTCTCGGTGGAGGCATCGGCCTGAAAGCTGGCCGCGTCAAAGGCAATGACGGTCAGGCAGACACCATTGACCGCAATGCTCTCGCCCAGGGAGACGGCATCAAACGGCAGGCTGCCAACGTGGATGTGGAAGCGGACATCGCCGCCGATCACTTCGCGCCGGGCAATGCTGCCGACGCCTTCGATGATTCCAGTAAACAAAACGTTCTCCGCAAAAAGTTGAGCGAAAAACGCCGCAAGGCAAACAGGCACAGCCTCCCTCTGGCGGGAGTGCAAAGCCATCTTCTTTCATCCGGACTGTGACCGTCGGCTCCGGCATCGGACCGGATCTGCTGACCATCCGGCAGGCCGGATGCGCTCGCGGGCTCGGGTCTTGCGACCCCTACCGCCGGTGGGGAATTGCACCCCGCCCTGAAGACGTTTGTTGATTGCCGGCGACAAGCCAGCGAGGCGAAGTATACCAGCCCCTCCCCCGCTTCACTTTTATGACCGCCTCCACAATAATGCCGCACCACCGGCAAGAGGCCGGTGTGTTGCAGTCCGCCATTCGGCGGCCGATTGAAACGGACATTCTTCAAGGAGAACCCCCATGCGCAAGACCCTGTTCCTGGCTGCCCTGCTGGCTGCCACCCCGTTTGCCGCCCAGGCTGCAGACGGCCTGAGCTATACCTTTGTCGAAGGTGGCTACACCCACGCCGAAATGGACCTGGGTGACGGCTTTGGCAACCCGAAGGCTGATGGCGGCTACCTGCGCGGCAGCTATGCACTGACCGATGCCACCTACGTGTTCGGCGGCTACAGCCGCGTCTCGGACAGCGTCTCGGAAGCCGGCCTGAAGGTCGAGGCCGACCTGGACCAGTACGAGCTGGGCCTTGGCTGGCACATGCCGATGACCGACCGCATCGACTTCACCGCCGAAGCCGCCTACGTGCGCCTGGACCTGAAGGCCAAGGCCAGCTTTGAAGGCGTCAGCGCCAGCGACAGCGACGCCATGAACGCCGGCCGCGTCACCCTGGGCCTGCGTGGCACCCCGTCGGCCCGTACCGAAGCCTGGGCCAAGGCCGGTGCCATGGACGGTTCGGACATGGACAGCGAGTTCGTCGGCAACCTCGGCGGCCAGTTCAAGTTCAACCCGACCTGGGGCCTGGTCGGCGACATCAACTGGATCGGCGACGTCACCCAGTACTCGGTGGGCGTGCGCGCCAGCTTCTGAGCCAACGCTCGGTTGCGTGCCAACAAAAACGGGCCCGATGGGCCCGTTTTTGTTGCAGTTCCAGGCAATACCCGGTGCTGGCGGCTCACTCCGTCTGCGGGCGCAGGCGCAGGCGCAGATCGCCGCCGACCATAACGGCCTCGCACAGCTGCAGGCGGCGCTGTTGCTGCATCTGCGCAATACCCAGCCCGGCCAGCAGCGGCCGTGCCGCATCGCCGAGCAGGGTGGGTGCCTGATACAGCAGCAGCTCATCGTACAGGCCCGCCGCGACAAAGGCGCCGCACAGCCGGGCCCCGGCCTCCACATGCACTTCGTTGATCCCCCGCCCCGCCAGTTCGGCCAGCACCGCCGACAGGTCCAGCCGACCATCGGCAGCCCGTGCCACGGCAGCAAACTGTGCGCTGCCCCAGTCACCCTCTGGCACCACGGCATCGGGCGCATGCAGGTACAGGGTCGGGGTGCTGCCATGGCGGACATTGGCCATCGCCAGTGAACGCAGCGAAGTATCCAGCACCACCCGCAGCCCCGGGGCGACATCAACATCCTCACCCAGGCGCACATCCATGCGCGGGTCATCGGCCAGCACGGTGCCGGCACCGGTCAGCACGGCCCCGGCGCGGGCACGCCAGTGCTGCACATCGGCGCGTGCGGCGGCACCGGTAATCCATTTGGAGCTGCCGTCGGCCATCGCCGTGCGCCCGTCCAGGCTGGAGGCCAGCTTGATCCGCACGAACGGCCGGCCCTGCTCGATGCGGGTCAGAAAACCGATGTTGATCTCACGTGCGGCCGCCGCCATCAGGCCGACCTCCACCGTGATGCCGGCATCGCGCAGCAGGGCAAAACCACCACCGGCCACTTGATCAAACGGGTCGCCCAGCGCACACACCACCCGCGCCACCCCGGCTTCGATCAAGGCCAGCGCGCAGGGCGGCGTGCGCCCGTAATGCGCGCACGGCTCCAGGGTCACATAGGCGGTGGCGCCGCGCGCCTGCTCACCGGCCATGCGCAGGGCATGTACCTCGGCATGCGGGCCACCGGCGCGGAGATGGAAACCCTCACCGACCACGCGCTCGCCATGGGCGATGACGCAGCCCACCACCGGGTTGGGCCGGGCGGTGAAGCGAGCGCGTTCGGCCAGCTGCAATGCACGCGCCATGTGCGCATGGTCAACGGCCGAAAACGCGCTGCTCATTGTTTTTCGCCGCTGTCGGCGGCATCGCCTTCCAGGGTGGCGATGGCATTGCGGAAATCGGCCACGTCCTGGAAGGAACGGTAGACCGAGGCAAAGCGTACATAGCCGACGTGGTCGAGCTTGCGCAGCTCGTCCATCACCAGTTCGCCGACCTTGATCGACGGAATTTCGCGCTCGCCGCCCATGCGGATGCGGTGGATCACCGCACGCACCGCCGCCTCGACCTGTTCCTCGGCCACCGAGCGCTTCTGCAGCGCGCGGTCGAAACTGGTGCGCAGCTTTCGCGCGTCGAAGGCCTCGCGCACGCCATCACTCTTGATCACCGGCGGCAGCTTCAGCTCCACCGTTTCCAGGGTGGAAAAACGCTCACCACAGGCTTCGCAGACACGGCGGCGGCGGATGGTGGCGCCATCTTCGGAGACGCGCGAATCGATCACGCGGGTATCGGTGTGCTGGCAGAACAGGCAATGCATGCGAAGGAACTCCTACCGGGAATGATGCGTGGCGATCAGCGTGTCCGGTAACGCAGATACAGCAGGTACAGCGATGACAGCTGGGCGGTCAGCACGCCATACACAATGATGTTCGCCCGGCCTGCCCGCAAGGAGGACAGCACCTCGGCGAAGAAAAACCACAGCGAAGCGAGGATGGCCAGCTGCAGCAGCCACCACCAGGCCCGGGCCACCTCACGCAGGCCGGGGCTGCCATGCCGCCAGAAGGCGACTGTCAGGCGGTACCAGGCCAGCCAGCCGGACAGCACCAGGCAAAACAGCGACAGGAACCACCATGACAGGGCCGAAGGAAATTCGGCCAGCATGGCCAACCCACCGAACACCACGGTGACCGCGATGATCGGCAGGCTGAGTCCGGCGGTGACCAGCGACAGCCCCTTGTAGAGGCTGCCGGCCCAATCCTTGCGTAGTGCGCTGACCCAGCGCATTGGTCAGCCGTAGACCGGGTACTTCTTGCACTGTGCCGAAACGGCCTCGCGCACGCGGGCAATCACGGACTCATCGGCCGGGGCGTCAAGGATGTCGGCGATCCAGTTGGCCAGGTCGATGCAGTCGGCTTCGACATAACCACGGGTGGTGATGGCCGGGGTACCCAGGCGCAGGCCCGAGGTCACGAACGGCGAACGCGGGTCGTTGGGCACCGAGTTCTTGTTCACGGTGATGTGGGCCTGGCCGAGCGCGGCTTCAGCATCCTTGCCGGACACCTCCTTGCCGATCATGTCCACCAGCATCAGGTGGTTCTGGGTGCCGCCGGAGACGATCTTGTAACCGCGGGCGATCAGGGTGTCGGCCATGACCTTGGCATTCTTGACCACCTGCTGCTGGTAGGCCTTGAAGCCCGGCTCCAGCGCTTCCTTGAAGGCCACGGCCTTGGCCGCGATCACATGCATCAGCGGGCCGCCCTGGATGCCCGGGAACACCACCGACTGCAGCTTCTTGGTGATTTCTTCGAACTTGTCACCGGCGCCAGCCTGGCTGGCGATGATGATGCCGCCGCGCGGACCGCGCAGGGTCTTGTGGGTGGTCGAGGTGACCACATGGGCATACGGCACCGGGCTCGGGTAGACACCGGCGGCGACCAGCCCGGCCACGTGGGCCATGTCCACGAACAGCAGCGCACCGACCTTGTCGGCGATGGCGCGGAAGCGGGCCCAGTCCACGATCTGCGAGTAGGCCGAGAAGCCGGCCACGATCATCTTCGGCTGGTGCTCGACAGCCAGGGCTTCGACTTCGTCGTAATCGATCAGGCCGGCTTCGTTGACGCCGTACTGGATGGCGTTGAACAGCTTGCCCGAGGCATTGACCTTGGCGCCGTGGGTCAGGTGGCCGCCGTGGGCCAGGCTCATGCCCAGGATGGTGTCACCGGCCTGCAGCAGGCCGAAGTACACGGCCTGGTTGGCCTGCGAGCCCGAATGCGGCTGCACGTTGGCGTAATCGGCGCCGAACAGCTGCTTGAGGCGGTTGATGGCCAGCTGCTCGGCCACGTCCACGTATTCGCAACCGCCGTAGTAGCGCTTGGCCGGGTAGCCCTCGGCGTACTTGTTGGTCAGCTGGCTGCCCTGGGCCTGCATCACCGCCGGGCTGGTGTAGTTCTCGCTGGCAATCAGCTCAACGTGATCTTCCTGACGCTGGCACTCATCGGCAATGGCCTTGGCCAACTCGGGATCGTAGGACTCGATACGGACTTCACGCGGGAACATCACAGCTCCTGGAACGGGCGAGGGAGCTGCCGATTGTAGCCCTTTCCGGTCTGGCCGCCGCGCCCGCTCCGGCACCGGTGACGCCGGCTGGGTTGGATCACAAAAAATGCCCAAATGCAGTTACCTGTCGGCCCCATACCCGCCAGCTCCAGCCTTTCCTGCTCAGCCAGGGCGCCTGTCCACTTCCCCGCGGGCAGGCCCTTGGACCGAGTAGAAAGCCCATGATGCATGGCTGTACCCAATGTGCCCACAGGCTTATCCACACCCCCTGTCCACTGATGCCTGCCACCGTCGGGGACCGGGCCATGCTGGCAGCATGACTGGACTGCCTGGTGGCCAGAAACGGGGCCCATGACACCCCCGACCCGTGGCCCGCGCGTGCTGACAACAAGAAGGCGCATCCGCAGGATGCGCCTTCTTGTCATTCAAGCCTGTACGCAGTGGCCGAGAGACCGTTCAGCCCTCCCAGGCCTGCCCCTCGCCTCAGTTGCGCAGCAGCCAGTCGGCGATGATGCCGCTGGCGATGGCCACCAGCAGGTAGTTGCCACGGTCATCGCGGATCCAGTGGTGGCCACGCGGCGGCCGGCGCAGGTCATAACGGCCATAGTCATGGACCACGTAAACCGGGCCACGGTAGCCGCGGCGGTAGTCATGGCCACGGGCCCAGCCATGCGGCGGGTGGCCGTAGTAGCCACGCGGCGGCGCATAGTGATTGCTACGGCGGGCATCGCGGTAGCCCTCGCGGTAACCGTTGCGGTAATGGCGACGGTCATCCCGCCACTCGCGTCGGTCATCCCGACGGTGGTCACGATCGTGGCCACGGCCGCGGTCGTGCCAGCCATGGCGGCCACGGTCATCGTCTCGGTCGCCGGCAGCCTGGGCGGCAGGTGCCGCCATGCCCAGGGCCAGCACCGCGCCCAGGGTAGCCACAGCAAGGGTAGTCATCTTCATGGTCAGGCCCTGTCATTGGGATGTGCAGACGTTATTGCCCAGAACCCCTGAACAGGGGAAGTACCCAGCCGCCGTATCAGCGTATCCGTTCACCCGGCGGCAAGGCAGGGTTGGCCGGCGGCTCGGGCGGGCGGCCTTGAAACGGCTATAATCGACGGTCTAATTTTCTGCGCTGGACCTGCCCGATTCCCGGGCCGGGCGCCGGCGTGCGCTTACGGAGACGTCATGTCTGGCCAATACATCTACACCATGAACCGCGTGTCCAAGGTGGTTCCGCCCAAGCGGCAGATCATCAAGGACATCTCGCTGAGCTTTTTCCCGGGCGCCAAGATCGGCCTGCTGGGCCTCAACGGCGCGGGCAAGTCCACCGTGCTGAAGATCATGGCCGGCGTGGACACCGATTTCGAGGGCGAAGCCCGCCCGCAGGCCGGGATCAAGGTCGGTTACCTGGCCCAGGAGCCGGAACTGAACCCGGAGCACACTGTCCGCCAGGCGGTGGAAGAAGGCGTGGGTGAAGTGCTGCAGGCCCAGGCCGCGCTGGACCGCATCTACGACGCCTATGCCGAGGAAGGTGCCGATTTCGACGCCCTGGCCAAGGAACAGGAACGCCTGGAAGCCATCCTGGCCGCCGGCGATGCCCATACCCTGGAAAACCAGCTGGACGTGGCCGCCGACGCCCTGCGCCTGCCGCCGTGGGATGCGGTCATCGGCAACCTGTCCGGTGGTGAAAAGCGCCGTGTGGCCCTGTGCCGCCTGCTGCTGCAGAAGCCGGACATGCTGCTGCTCGACGAACCGACCAACCATCTGGACGCCGAGTCGGTGGAGTGGCTGGAGCAGTTCCTGCACCGTTACACCGGCACCGTGGTGGCCGTCACCCATGACCGCTACTTCCTGGACAACGCCGCCGAGTGGATCCTGGAACTGGACCGCGGCCGCGGCATTCCGTGGAAGGGCAACTACACCCAGTGGCTGGAGCAGAAAGAAGAGCGCCTGAAGCAGGAAGACAACCAGGAAAAGGCCCGCCAGAAGGCGATCCAGAAGGAACTGGAGTGGTCGCGACAGAACGCCAAGGGTGGCCGCACCAAGGGCAAGGCCCGTCTGGCCCGCCTGGAAGAGCTGCAGAGCGTTGACTACCAGAAGCGCAACGAGACCAACGAAATCTTCATCCCGCCGGGTGAGCGCCTGGGCAACTCGGTGATCGAGTTCAAGAACGTCACCAAGAAGTTCGGCGACCGCCTGCTCATTGACAACCTGTCGATGATCGTCCCGCCGGGCGCCATCGTCGGCATCATCGGCCCCAACGGTGCCGGTAAATCGACCCTGTTCAAGATGATCACCGGGCAGGAAAAGCCGGATTCGGGCGAGATTGTCGTTGGCCCGACCGTAAAGCTGTCCTATGTGGATCAGAGCCGCGACAAGCTGGAAGGCAACCACAATGTCTTCCAGGAAGTCTCCGGCGGGCTGGACATCCTGAACATCAACGGTGTCGAGATCCAGTCGCGTGCCTACATCGGCCGCTTCAACTTCAAGGGCCAGGACCAGCAGAAGATGGTCGGCTCGCTCTCCGGTGGTGAGCGTGGCCGCCTGCACATGGCCAAGACCCTGTTGCAGGGTGGCAACGTGCTGCTGCTGGACGAACCGTCCAACGACCTGGACATCGAAACCCTGCGTGCACTGGAAGATGCGCTGCTGGAATTCCCGGGCAACACCTTCGTCATTTCGCATGACCGTTGGTTCCTGGACCGCATTGCCACCCACATCCTGGCTTTCGAAGGCGATTCGCACGTCGAGTTCTTCCAGGGCAACTACCGCGAGTACGAAGAGGACAAGAAGCGTCGCCTGGGCGACGATGCCGGTCCGAAGCGTCTGCGCTTCAAGGCCCTGAAGTAAGCCATGGCCACTGCCTGCGCCACCTGCAACCAGGCCCATGGCGAGCTGCCGTTTGGCTACGGTGCGCGTGCACCGCTGGCCGCCGAGGACATCCCGGCGGCCGAGCGGGAAGAACGCCTGGAACTGGGCAGCGACCAGTGCGTGATCGATGACGCGCGTTTTTTCCTGCGCGCGCATCTGCAGATCGCCGTCACCGATGCCCCCGAACACCGTTTCACCTGGGGTGTCTGGGTCGAGGTGAGCGAGCTGCAGTTCGACCGTGCGGCCGAGCTGTGGGAAGTGGCCGGCAAGCAACCGCCGATGCCGTGCACACTGGCCACGGCGTTGCCCTGCTTCGATGGCACCGATGGCCTGCCTGTGCAGCTGCATTTCCATGGGCCGGGCCAGCTGCCCACCGTCATGCTGGACGGCGACCACCCGCTGGCCCGCGAGCAACAGCAAGGCCTGGACCTGGCACGGGTCAAGGCCATCCACACCGCCCTGGTGGGGTGACCGGCGCTGCGCGCACGGCCTTGTCCCCTCCCATGTTCCACTGCACCGGCTGCCCTTGGCGGCCGGTGTTGTTTCCAGCCCCTGCGCGGCCTGGCTGCGCAGTTCCCCCGACCTGCCGTGAAACCGCCATGTCCCTGCCAGAACGCCTGTTCCAACTTTCCGCCCACGGCACCACGGTACGTACCGAGGTGCTGGCCGGGCTGACCACCTTCCTGACGATGTCCTACATCGTCTTCGTCAACCCGGCCATCCTGGGCACCACCGGCATGGACCCGGGCGCGGTGTTCGTGGCCACCTGTCTGGCCGCTGCCCTTGGCACCACGGTAATGGCGCTGATGGCCAACTTTCCGGTCGGCATGGCCCCGGGCATGGGCCTGAACGCCTTCTTTGCCTTCACCGTGGTCGGTGCCGCCGGCCTGCCCTGGCAGCAGGCGCTGGCCGCGGTGCTGATCTCCGGCATCGTGTTCCTGATCCTCTCCCTGACCGGCGTGCGCCAGTGGCTGGTGGCCGGCATCCCGGCCTCCTTGCGCAGCGCGATCGTGGCTGGCATCGGCCTGTTCCTGGCGATCATCGCGCTGCAGAAATCCGGCGTGGTGATTGCCGATGCCGACACCCTGGTGCGGCTGGGGCCGATGGACACTGCACCACCACTGCTGGCGATGGGCGGCTTCCTGCTGATTGCCATCCTGGAGGCACGCCGGGTACGCGGCGCGATCCTGATCGGCATCCTGGGCATCACCGGGCTGGCCTGGGCGCTGGGCCTGGTGCACTGGCAGGGCCTGGTGTCGCTGCCACCGTCGCTGGCCCCGACCTTCCTGCAACTGGACCTGCCCGGCCTGCTGCACTGGGAACAAGGCGCGGCCTGGTCGGTGCTGCTGCAGGTGGTGCTGGTGTTCGTGCTGGTGGAAGTATTCGATGCCACCGGCACCCTGTACGGGGTGGCCAGCCGCGCCGGCCTGCTCAAGCTGCCCAACGGCGAGAAGCGTTTCGGCCGCGCCCTGCTGGCCGACAGCAGCGCGATCACCGTCGGCTCGCTGCTGGGCACCAGCTCGACCACGGCCTTTGCCGAGAGCGCCTCCGGGGTGGAAGCCGGCGGCCGCACCGGCCTGACCGCGCTGGTCATTGCCGCGCTGTTCCTGGCCGCCCTGCTGTTCTCGCCACTGGCCGCCATGGTGCCGCCCTACGCCACCGCGCCGGCCCTGCTCTATGTGGCCGGGCTGATGCTGCGCGAGCTGGTGGAAATTGAATGGGGCGAGCTGACCGAAGCGGTGCCGGCGGCCCTGTGCGCGCTGGCCATGCCCTTCACCTATTCCATCGCCAATGGCCTGGCCTTCGGTTTCATTGCCTATGCCGTGCTCAAGGCCGGTACCGGCAAGTGGCGCGACGTACACCCGGCCCTGTGGCTGGTGGCCGCCCTGTTCGCCCTGCGCTTTGCCCTGGAGTGATATGGCCGCCGCCAGTGATCCGGTGCAGGCGCCAGGCCTGCCCGGATCAACCTGCCCTGCTCAGCGGGCAAACACCTTGCGCAGCAACTCGCTGCTGCGCGCCGCCGGATCATGCCGGATCTGCTTTTCCTGCTCGGCCATTGCGGTGAACAAGGCGTCCAGCGCGCGGTCGGCGACATAACCGTCCAGGTCCAGCGCATTGGCATCGTTGCCGCTGCCCACTCCCAGCTGGTTGGCCAGTGCGGCCAGGCCCGCCGCACGCCCGTTGCTGGCCGAGGTCAGCTCCTTGTAACGCCGGGTCACCCCGACCTGGTCGGTCTGCTGGCTGACCAACGGCAGGAAACGCGAACGCAGTGCACTGCCGGCGGTGCGGCGGAAATACTGGGTGGCCGCATCATCGCCACCGGCCAGCAGGGCCTGGGCATCGGCCAGGCTCATGTTGTGGATCGACTCGCCCAGCAGTTCGGCCGCCACCGGCACTGCCGCTTCCGCGGCGCGGTTGAGGCTGAGCTGGAAGGCATCCACACGCTCGCCCTGGCCGAACTGGCGGGCAGCGGTTTCATAACGCGCCAGGCTGGGCGGCAGACCGATGCGGTACTGGCGCGATGCCCAGAAACCATCGGTACGGCCCAGCTGGTTGACCGCCTTGGTCGCACCGCTGGCCAGGGCCTCCTTCAGCCCGGCCGCTACTTCGCTGTTGGACAGCGCCTGGCTGGCCGCTGGCGATGCCGCCGTGGCCGCGGCGATGGACTGCAGGCGTTCGCGCCAGTTGCCGGCAGCGGCCGGTGGGCTGGCAACGGCCAGCAGCACACTGGTGCCAAGCAGGCACATCACGGGCATTTTCATCGGGACATCCAAAAAAGTGGAACACGACAGGGCCGGCGCTGCGCGGTCGCAGCGCCGGCCGCATTTCAGGCCGCCGGCTCGGCAGGCAGGTTGAACACCTGGCGCAGGTAGGTCAGGTAGCCGGGGTCATCGCACATGCTCTTGCCCGGCGAATCGGACAACTTGGCCACCGGCTGGCCATTGCAGCGGATCATCTTGATCACGATGTTCAACGGCGTCGGGCCCAGGTCGTTGGTCAGGTGGGTGCCGACGCCGAAGGCGACATGGCTGCGGCCACGGAAGTAGTCGTACAGCTCCATCACCTTGGCGATGTTCAGGCCATCGCTGAACACCAGCACCTTGCTCAGCGGGTCGGTCTTGTTGGCGCGCAGGTGCTCGATGATGCGGTCGCCCCAGGCGAACGGGTCACCCGAGTCGTGGCGGATGCCGTCAAACAGCTTGCAGAAGTACATGTCGAAGTCGCGCAGGAAGGCATCCAGGCCGACCACATCCGACAGTGCAATGCCAAGGTCGCCACGGTACTCGCGGGCCCAGCTTTCCAGCGCCACCGATTGCGAATCGATCAGCCGCGGGCCCAGGGCCTGGAAAGCCTGCAGCCATTCGTGGGCCATGGTGCCGTGCGGGGTCATGCCCAGGGTGCGGGCAAAGTGCACGTTGGAGGTGCCCACGAACTGGCTGCCCAGCTGCTGGCGGATCAACGGCAGCATGTGCGCATGCCAGGCGCGCGAGTAACGCCGGCGGCTGCCGTAGTCGGCAATGCGGCAGTTTTCAAAGCCCGGCGCATCACGCAGCAGGGCGGTCTTGGCCGCCAGCCGGCGCTCGCCCTCGGCAAAGTCGGCCTGGCTGGTGTTGCGGAACCAGACCTCGTTGATGATCGCCAGCAACGGCACTTCGAACAGGATGGTGTGCAGCCAGGGGCCGGTGATGTCCAGCTCGATCTCGCCGTGCACCGTGGCCGAGGGACGCAGGCTGATGTACTTGCGGTCCAGCCGGAACAGGCCGAGGAAGTCGACGAAATCGGCCTTGATATAGCGCAGCGAGCGCATGTAGGCCAGCTCTTCATCGGTGAAGCGCAGGCTGCACAGGTGGTCGATTTCCGTGCTGATCTGGTCGATGAACTGCGCCAGGTCAATGCCGGGGTTGCGGCACTTGAAACGGTACTGGACGATCGCGCCGGGGTACTGGTGCAGCACCGCCTGCATCATCGTGAACTTGTACAGGTCGGTATCGAGCAGGGATTGGATGATCATGCCGCATTATGCCCCGCACATTTGTCCGGCGGTGTGAGCCGCAGCTCAACGCCTGAGCGCGATCCTGGGCACCAGCAACAGCGCGTGGGCCCAGATCGCCGCCCACACTGCCAGGCGCACCGGCAGCGTGCGCGATGGGGCTTCGAAACGCTGGAAGTAACGCCACAGGCCACGGTGCTTGTGCCATTCGACAAAGAACGGGCGCGAGCGGCTGGACACCCCGCGCACATGCACCACCTGCAGGTCATTGGCGATGGCCACCGTGGCCCCGGCCTGGCGTGCACGCCGGCACAGGTCCAGGTCCTCGGCATGCAGGCGGTAACCGGCATCCCAGCCACCGATGTGCTCGAACAGCGTACGCGGCATCAACAGCAGGGCGCCGGACAGCGCCGGCACCGCCTGCAGCGGCTGTGCCGGGTCGGCCGCCAGGGCCAGCTGCATGCCACGGCGCGGATGGCGCAGCATGGCGGCAAAGTCGGGGTCGCGCCGGCGCACCGCCGGGTCCGGGCGGCCATCGACATCCACCTGCTCCACCCCGAGGATGCACGGCCCCAGTGCCTGGCCGCGTGCCTGCAGTGCGGCCAGGGTGCCCGGCTCGACCATCAGGTCGGGGTTGATGAAGGCCAGCCACGGCGCACTGCTGTCGGCCACACCCTGGTTGTTGGCGGCGGCAAAGCCGGGGTTGTCGGCATTGGCGATGAAGCGCACGCGCGTATCGGCGGCGGCATGCCGACGGGCAATGGCCACGCTGGCGTCCAGCGAGCCGTTGTCCACCACCCGGATCTGGCTGATGCCATCGGCCTGGCGCAGGCGCTGCAGGCAGTCCTCCAGGGTCGAGGCGCTGTTGTAGGTGACAACCACGGCGCAGATGGCAGCAGGCAAACGGTACTCCAGTCCCGGGCGGGCAAGACAAGGCAACAGGGCCGGCATTATCGCCGGCCCGACCCTTCAGCGCTGCTGCGGGGCGCGGATCGGCTCCAGCGCGCGGAAGCGGCTGCCGTATTCGTCGGTCAGGCGGCGGGCCTCTTCCGGGTTGCGCACGATGGTCGGGGTGAGCAGCACGATCACCTCGCTGCGCCGGTTGCTCTGGCTCTTGGTGCCGAACAGGCCACCAATCAGCGGCAGCCGGCTCAGCCCCGGTACCCCGCGGCTGCCGGCGGTGGTGCGGTCCTCGATCAGGCCGGCCAGCATCACCGTGTCGCCGGCACTGACCGCGGCCTCGGTCTTCATCCGCCGGGTGTTGATGCGCACGTTGCCGTTGTCATCAGGCTGGCCTTCCGGCGAGCTGACTTCCTGCACGATGTCCAGGAACACCATGCCGTCGCGGGTCACCCGCGGGCGCACATTGAGGATGGTGCCGGTGTTGAGGTACTGCACCTGGCTGTACTGGTTGTCGCTGATGCCCGAGACCGAGACCGAATACACCGGAATCTTGCTGCCCACGTTCAAGGTGGCCACCGCGTTGTTGCGCACGAAGATCGACGGGGTCTGCAGCAGGCGCACATCGGTGACCTCGTCCAGCGCGGTGATCACCGCGGCCGCATTCTTGCCCAGGAAGGTCCAGCCCAGGCCGGCACCACCGGCCACCCCGCTCAGGTCACCCCAGATGCGCCGCCCCAGCGCCGACGGCAGGCCGGCACCACCGGCAGTGACCGGTGCGTTGACCGCATTTTCGAAATACCAGTTGACCCCGTAGCTGAGGTCGCCTTCCAGCGCCACTTCGGCCACCTGGGCCTCGATGTGCACCTGCAGCGGCATCACGTCCAGCTTGTCGATCACCTCGCGGATCGAGGCCCAGGCCTGCGGCGTGGTGCGCACCAGCAGGGTGTTGGTCTCCTCCACCGCCGACACCCCGACCCGGTCGCCTTCCACTTCCAGGCTGAGCGCACCATTGCCATTGCTGCGCTGGGGCAGGCTCAGGCCGCCGCCGGCCATGTCCTGGCCGCTGCCGCCCTGGCCCAGTTCACCGCTGCCGCTGCCCAGCCCGGTGTCACTGCCCAGGCCGCCGCTGCCGGCATCCCGGCTGCCGCCCGCACCCAGGCCACCATCGATCTGCATCGCCTGGGCACCCGGTGCCAGCGAGGCCGGCTCCGATCCGCGTGACTGGCCACCACCACTGCCGGCACCAAACACCTCGGCCAGGCGGTCGGACAGCTCGCGGGCCTTGATGTACTTCAGCTCGTAGGAGAACAACCGCGGTGCGCCACCGGCACTGTCAATGCGCTCCAGCCATTGCTGGATCTGGTCCAGGTAGCGCGGCTGCGGGGTGATCACCAGCACCGCGTTGGCATTTTCCAGCGGCAGGAAACGGAACATGCCGGCACTGGGGGTGCCGCTGTCGGCACCGAAGACCTTTTCCAGATCGCCGGCCACCCGGTCGGCGCGGCCGGTCTGGATCGGGAACACGCCCACGCTCATCCCGGCCAGCCAGTCGACGTCGAAGATCTCCACCGTGCGCAGGTAGTTTTCCAGTTCGGCACGGGTGCCGCCCAGGGAGATCACGTTGCGGCCGTCATCGACGTTGACGATGGCGTTGGGCCGCGCATACGGCTCGAGCACCTTCTTCATCTCGCTGGCCGAGATGTACTGCAAAGGCACCACGCGCACCTCGAAACCACGCGCGGCAGCCGGTGCGGCCGTACTCGGCGCGACCGTGCCGGCCAGCGCCTGGTCGGCCGGCACCACGTTGTAGCGGCCACCGCTGTAGACCAGGCGGGCATTGTTCCAGCCCAGCACCATCTCCAGCAGGTTCAGCGCCTGGCTGGAGGACACCGGGCGCGGCGTGGCCAGGCTGACCGTGCCGGTGACCCCGGGGGCAATCACGTAGTTCTGCCCCAGCATGTCGCCGAGGATGGCCTTGACCACCGCATGCACCGACTCGCCTTCGAAGTTGAAGGTGGCCGTGCCGCTGGAGGCGCCGGCCAGGGACGGCGCCGGGCGGGCGGCGGCGTGCTCGTTGATCATCCGCCCGCTGCCATGGCGCAGCACCGCGCGGCTGCCCTCGGCAACCGGCTCCGGCGCGGCCAGCCCCTGGGCCTGCACCCCGGCAGCGGACGCTGGCGGCAGCGCCGGGGCGCGGGCGATATGCGGAGCCGGCAACGTGGTGCAGCCGGAGGCAGCCAGGCAAATGGCCAGGGACGCGGAAAGCAGTTTCAAACGCATGACAGTGCTCATCGGTTCTGGCCAGTGGGCTGGCCGTTGTTGTTCTGCTGCATCTGTGCACGGCGCGCCTGGATGCGCGCACGGATTGCCTGCATCTGCGCAGCACTGGGTTCATTGCCGGTGGGCGCTGCGGCGGCCACCGGGTCGGGCGGTGAGCCGGTGGCTGGCGGCGGCGGAATCGCACTGGGGCGAGGCGGCCGCGCCTGATCAGCAGCGGCCGGCGGCGCGCTGTTGCCGGCGGCAGCGGTACTGCCATCGGCAGCGTCGGTACCGCCGTCATAGGTGGCCAACGGCAGCACCTGGCTGCCCGAGGGGCCAAGCACGGTGGCCTGGCGCTCGCTCAGTTCCAGCAGCTGCCAGCCCTGCACCGCCGGCCCGCCCAGCTGCAGGCGCAGCGACAGCCCGCCCTCGCCGGACAGGGTGGCCATGCGCAGCTGATCGGTGATCAACACCCCACTCAGACGTACGCTACCGGTCTGTTGTTCCGGGCTGCCACCGATGTAGTACGGCTGCGGGCGGCGGCCTTCATTGAACAAGGGGCGGCTGGCCACCTGCGGGTACTGCGACAGCTCGCCCAGGCGCTCGGCCGACAGCACCGGCAACTCCGGCAACGGCGGCGGCTGGCTGCTGTCGGCGGCCTGCGGCAGCCGGCTGCCCAGCCCCAGCCAAGCGGCAATGGCCAGGGCCAGGGCCCACAGCGCAAACACCGTGCAGATCAGCAGGCCGGCCGGCATCGGTTCACGGCGCATGGTCACCTCCACCGGCCGCGGCATGTACCGGGTCCAGGTAGCCGGACAATTCAAAGGACACATCCAGCCCGCTGCCGCTTTCACCGGGCAGGGTCTGGTAACGCTGGGCCAGGATCACCAGGTTGTCGACGAACAGGCGCGGGCTGCCCGATTCCAGTGTATGCAGCACGCTGAGCATTTCCGGGGTGCCGCAGCGCAAGCGCGCTTGCACCGCCACCCGCACGAACGGCGTACTGGCACCCAGACCGGTCAACGGTGCGCGGCTGGAAATGACACAGCTGCGGTTGCCCGGGCTGGCCTGGTTGACCGCCTGTTCCAGCTGCTGCACCAGGGCCGCCGATGCCTGCTCGGCACTGGCCTGGGACAGGAAACCCGGGCGCCCGCCCAGCTGCTGCCGCGCCTGTTCCAACGCCGCAGCCACCGCCGGTGCCTGGGCCAGTTCGGCCTGTACCCGCAGCTGCCGCTGCTGGCTCTGTTGCCGTTGCGCATCGAGTTCGCGCAGCGGCTGCACCCAGAACGGATGCAGCAGCAAACCATAGACAGCCCCCAACACCAGCAGCAGCAGGCCCAGTGCCAACCAGCGTTGGCGGCGCAGCTCAGCGTCCATCCTCACCTCCGTCCGCCGGCTTGCCCACGGTTGCGGTCAGGGTGAAGCGGTCACGCCGCTGCCCCGGCTCGGCCTGCATCACCCCGTTCAAGGCCGGCCGGCTCAACAGCGCGCTGCCTTCCAGCGCCGCCACCAGGCCGGCGGCCTGGTCGCTCATGCCGATCAACTGCACTTGCTCGCCCTCGATGGACAGCTTTTCCAGCACGGTACCGTCAGGCAGGCGCGCCGACAGCTCCTCCCACAATTCCACCGTGGTCGGCTTGCTGCTGCGCTGGGCATCGAAAAAGCGTGCCCCGTCGACCAGACTCTGCAACTGCTGGCGCTCGATGGCCACCTGACGGGCCTGCCCGGCCTGCTGCTGCACTTGCTGCTGCAGGGTCTGCAAAGCCTGCGCCCGGTTGTCCAGAATGCGTTCGCCAGCCAGCCCGAGCAGTACCAGCCCGGCCAGCAACAACACCGCGTGCAACCAGTACGGTCCGCGCCGTGGCCGGCTGCGCTGGGCCGGCGGCAACAGGTTCACCGCCAGCGTGCGCTGCCCGCCGGCATCGACGTCAATGCCGGCCAGCGTACCGGCCAGTGGCCCGGCCTGCTCCAGCACCCGCGCCAGCCCGCTCAGCGGCAGCACCACCAGTTCCACCTCCAGCTGCCCGTCCTGCTGGGACAGCACATGCACGTCATGGCTGACCTGGTCGGCGGCGAAGGGGGTCTGGCGGTCGACCTCGAAACCGACCACGGCCTGCAGCCGGGCCCGCGCGGCCAGTGGCAGCCGCAGCGGACGGCGCAACACCTGGCCGGCCGGCAGCAGCCAGAACCGCGGCAGCTGCCGCGCCGGGCCCAGCAATGCCTTGTCCAGGGCTCCTTCGGCCAATGGCCAGGGCAGGCTGGCCAGGGTCTGGGCCGGGCCGTCTGCGGCCAGCCACAGCTGCAGGCGGTCTGCCTGCAGCTGCAGCAGCAGCCGTTGTGGCGGGCGTACCAGCCGGTGGCGCCAGCGCGCCGGCAGCCAGGCCAGCAGGCCATCGGCCCACCAGCGTGCAAACCCCTGCATTGCCGGCAAGCCCAGCCCCGGTGTCGTTACCGCTGACTTCATTGTGTCCCCATTGTCTGCTGCCACGACAGCACTGTGTAGGCATCGCGTGCCGCTCCGGCACGGCCACGTCGCACCACGGCATCCAGCACCAGAGCGCGATCGTCCCCCCATCGCACCTGGCTGCGGATGCTGAAGGTATCACCGGCAGTGGCCAGGCCATTGCCGCTGTCCAGCACCGCCTGCCGTTTGGCCTGTTGCAATACTGGATCAATTCCCATCGCACGCAATACCGGATCGGCCGCCAGCATCGGCTCGGGCTGGCTGCGCTGGCTCCAGATGGTCAGGTGCGGGCGCATCGCCTCGAACAAGGACGGCGGCATGGCCAGCACCCGGCGCAGCTCCTCGATGCTGGCAAAGGCATCGTTGGCCGGGCCATAGGGCAGGCCTGCCGCGCTGTAGTCGCCGGCCTCGGCACCAGCCGGTTGTGGCAGGTCATCGCTGTCACGCCAATCCACGATGGCAGCGGCCAACCGCTGGGCCTGGGCCTGATCGGCGCCGAACTGCTGCATCAGGGCAGCGAGCAGGCCTGCATCGGCCTGGTTGATGTCCACCTTGGCGCTTTCGGAAAGTACCCGCAGCTCCAGCTGTGCATCAGCAAACAGCCATGGGTAGGGCCGGCCATCACTGATCCAGGCCGGCTGCCCGGGTTGCGGCGGCTGCGCCTGCCGGTACAACGCGTATTCCAGCCCGGCCCGCGCCATCTCACCAGCACGCACTGCATCCACCCCGACATGGCCCTGCAACTGTTCCACCCGCGCGGTCAGGGCAAAGGCGCCGATCAGGCTGGCCAGCAGCACCACCAGCCACAGCACCAGCACCAGCGCCGCCCCCGATTGCCGACCCCGGATCATGTTCCGGCTCCCGGGCCGAGTTGCGGAATGGCCACAATCATCTCCGGCCACGCCCTCCCTTCCAACGGCTGCACCCGGATGCTGACGAACTGTGGCGGGCGCTGCTGCTCGTCCCAGTCCCACTGCTGCTGCCAGTCGCCGAGGCGGCCATTGCGGCCGTCCCAGCCGCGATAACCCAGGCTGACGCTGCGCAGCTGGGCGGCAATCACCTCGGCCGGGCGAACGGGTGATTCTTCCACCACCGCGCCGGCGTTGACCAGGGCCAGGCGCAGGCGCAGCTGCTGTCCTTTTCCACCCGGGTCATCGACCACATCCAGCTCATGCAGGTAGGGGCCGCCACGGCCGAAATAGCCCGGCACATCGGCCACGAAACGCAGCTGCTGCGCACTGCCGTCAAAGCGCACCGCCGGCATGCCGTCGTTGCGCCGCTCAAAGCCCAGCGGTTGCGCCGACTGCAGCCGCAGCCGCAACACGTCCAGCACCGCACGCATCTGCTCGTTGGCTGCCGCCCGGGTCTCGCCACGGGTGGTGATGGCCTGGGCGCTGCGCACGCTGGCAAAGGCCAGCGACAGCCCCAGGGCCAGCAGCGCGGTGGCCACCAGCACTTCCAGCAGGGTGAAACCACGCTGCCGCTGCAGGCTCATTGCATTGCCTCGGTGCTGACCAGGCGCAGGGTCTGCAGCTGCAGCTGCTCGCCGGCCCGTTCGCCCCAGCGCACCTGCAGCTGCACCTGCAGCAGGCCCTCACTGGCCAGCGCCGGGGCGGCACCCGCTTCCTGCCAGGGCTGGATCTGCAGCTGCCAGCGATAACGCCCCTGCTCCCATTCCCCGCTCTGGCTGCCCGGGCGCAAGGGTTGATCCACGCCCAGGGTGGTCAGCAGGCTCTGCGCATGCAGGCGCGCACGACCGGCATCCTCACCCATGCGCACCTGGCGCGAGGCGGTGGACAGCGCGCCCAGCAGCACGGTCAACGCGCCGGCCAGCAAGGCAAAGGCCACCAGCACTTCGAGCAGGCTGTAACCGGCAACGCGTGCCTTCATTGCCGCCCCCCGGCGATGGCCTGGCCCTGTACCTGGCCGGTGATCCAGGCCACGTCCAGCTGCCAACCGGCACGCGCGCCGAGCAGCTCGATCCGGCCACCGCTGGCGCCGCCATCGGGATAGAACGCAATCACCCCGGTGCCGGCGGTCGGCTGCAACTGCGCCGCCCCGGTAAAACGCACGCGCAGGCGTTCGGGCAACTGGCCATGGCGGCCATTGGCCGCCTCCCAGCGGCCGCTGGCCGGTTCGATGCGGAACTGCTGCGGCTGCCCGTGGACGATGGCCTGGGTGCGGGTGTAACGCAGCTGGGCAGTAAGCTCACGCACGCTGTTGCGCAGTTGCTGGCCTTCGCGCCCACCGCCCATCGCCATCACTGCCAGCGTTGCGCTGATCGCCACCAGGGCGATCACCAGCAGCATCTCCAGCAAGGTCATGCCGGCCGCCGGGCGCGGCCGATGGCGACGGCAGGTGAAAGGCATCATTCAAAGCGGATATCAGCGTCGTAGCTGCTGCCGCCCTCGCGGCCATCCTTGCCCAGGCTGACCAGGTCAAACGGCTGGCCCTGGCCCGGAACGCGGTACTGCAGGGCATTGCCCCAGGGGTCATTGAGTTCGGCGGCCTTGGCATACGGACCCAGCCAGCCGGCACTGCCCGACGGCGCCGTCACCAGGTCCTCCAGCCGGCCCGGCAGGCGGCCGGTATCGAGCTGGTAGTTTTCGATCTTGCCGGCCATGGTGGCGATCTGCGACTTGGCCAGGTTGGCCTTGCCACGGTCGGCACCGCCGAGCACCCGGCTGCCGACCAAAGTCAGGACCGCGCCGATCAGCACGATCACAATGATGATTTCCAGCAGGCTCATGCCGGCCTGGTGGCGGCCGAAGCCGGCCTGCGGGGTGAAGCGCTTGTGCGGTTTGCTTGCCATCGTTGGACTCTTCTTCTGGGTTGCGTGTTGCGGGACAGGCTTGGCGGTTCAACCAATGGCGCCGGTCAGGTCGTACAGCGGCACCAGCACCGCGACGATGACCAGGCCGACGATCGAGGCCAGGACCAGGGTGATGGCCGGCACCATCGCCGCCAGCAGGCGATCAATGGCGCGTGCAGTTTCCGCCTCGAAGGTGTCAGCCGCACGCAGCAGCATGGCATCCAGCGCACCGGACTCCTCGCCCACCTGCACCATCTGCACCGCCAGCCGGGGGAAGTTGCCGTTGCGGGCCAGCGCCGAGGACAGACTGTGGCCATCACGCACGCGTCCGGTGGCTTCGGCCACATCGGCCGCCAGCACCCGGTTGCCGAGCACATTGCCGGCAATGCCCAGGGCCGACAGCAAGGGCACGCCGTTGCCGAGCAGGGTGCCCAGGGTGCGTGAAAGCCGCGCTACATCGAGCTTGGCCAGCAGCGGCCCGAGCAGACGCACCCGCAACAGGGCGCCATCAACACGGCGCATGAAGACGGCATCGTGGCGCTTGCGCTCGCCCCACAACAGCAGCACGCACGGCACCACGATCAGCACGATCCACCCGTCGGCCACCAGTGCACCCAGCGCCAGCACCACGGCGGTGAACCAGGGCAGCGCCACGTCCAGGCTGTCGTACATCTGGGCGAACTGCGGCACCACATAACCGAGCAGGAACAACAGGGCCGCACCGACCACCAGCAACAGGATCACCGGGTAGACCAGGGCGTTGATGACCCGGGTGCGCAGCTGCTGGGCACGCTCCAGATAATCGGCCAGGCGCTCCAGGGTGCTGGCCAGGTTGCCGCCAGCCTCACCGGCGCGAACCATGTTCAGGTACAGCCGCGAGAACAGGCCGTGCTGGCGTTCCATCGCCACCGAAAGCGGCGCGCCACCGCGCACCACTTCGCGGATCTGGCCGATGGCCTGCTGCGCCTTGGCTGCATCGGGCAGCTCGACCAGGATGCCCAGCGCCCTGTCCAGCGGCTGGCCGGCAGCCAGCAGGGTGGCCAGCTGACGGGTGAACAGCAACTGCGCATCGGCACCGAAGGCCGGCTTGACCAGCCATTGCCGCCAACCGGCACTGGCGCTGCCCAGCGCATCGAGCGGGCGTGCCTCCACCGGCAGCTGCCCCTGCGCTTGCAGGCGGGCCACCACCTCGGCCTGGTCAGCCGCTTCCATGACCCCGTCCACGCGCTGGCCAGCGGCATCAAAGGCAATGAAACGGAACTGCGGCATCAGCCTTCCTCCGTGACGCGCAGCACTTCCTCGATCGTGGTCTGCCCGCGCAGGGCCTTGAGCAGGCCGTCCTCGAACATGGTGCGCATGCCGGCATCACGCGCCACCTGCTCCAGCTCGCCCATGCCGGCGCGGCGCATGATCGCCGCACGCAGCGCATCGTTCATCACCAGGAACTCGACGATGGTGGTGCGCCCGCTGTAACCGGTGGCATTGCCGGCCGACGGCTGCGCCTTCCACAGGAAGATCTCGCCTTGCGGCTGCAGCCGGCGCAGGCCGAAGCGCTCGATCTGCTCGGCCGTGGCCGGGTAGCGCTGGGCAGTGGCCGGGTCCAGACGGCGCACCAGGCGCTGGGCCAGGATGCCGTTGATGGTGGAGGTGAGCAGGTAATCCTCCACCCCCATGTCCAGCAGGCGGGTGATGCCGCCGGCCGCGTTGTTGGTATGCAGGGTGGACAGCACCAGATGGCCGGTCAGGGCCGACTGGATGGCGATGCGCGCGGTTTCCAGGTCACGCATTTCGCCGATCATGATGATGTCCGGGTCCTGACGCACGATCGCGCGCAGGGCGTTGGCAAAATCCAGGCCGATCTGCGGCTTGGCCTGGATCTGGTTGATGCCTTCGATCTGGTATTCCACCGGGTCTTCGACGGTGATGATTTTTACATCGGTGGTATTGAGCTGGCTCAGCGCGGTGTACAGCGTGGTGGTCTTGCCCGAACCGGTCGGGCCGGTGACCAGCACGATCCCGTGCGGCTGGGCCAGCACCTGCTGGAACTGCGGCAGGAAGTCGCCATCAAAGCCCAACCGGGCGTAATCAAACACCACCGACTGCCGGTCCAGCAGACGCATCACCACGCTTTCGCCATGCGCGGTGGGCACCGTGCTCACACGCAGGTCCAGCTCCTTGCCCTGTACCCGGAGCATGATGCGGCCATCCTGCGGCAGGCGGCGCTCGGCGATATTGAGCTTGGCCATGATCTTGATCCGGCTGATCACCGCCGCGGTGAGGTTGGCCGGCGGGCTTTCGCCATCCACCAGCACGCCGTCGACACGGTAACGCACCTTGAGCCGGGTTTCGAACGGCTCGATGTGGATATCCGAGGCGTGCAACTCGACCGCACGCTGGATCACCAGATTGACCAGGCGGATCACCGGCGCTTCGGAAGCCAGGTCACGCAGGTGCTCGATATCGTCCAGGCTGCCTTCGCTGCCTTCGGCGCCCTCGGCAATCTGCCCCATCTCGCTGCGCCCCTGGCCGTAGCGGCGCTCGATCAGCTCGTCAATCTCACTGCGCAGGCCCACCAGCACACGTACCGGCAGGCCACTGGCCAGGGCCACGGCCTGGGCCGGATACGGATCATGGGCATCGGCCAGCCACAGCTGCAGTACGCCGTCGTCAACAGCCAGCGGGCAGGCATGGAATTGCTTGAGGAAGCGCAATGGCAACTCGGGCAGCTCAGCCAGCAAGGCCGGGCTGTCATCGGCCAGCTGGCGGCCGTCGAGCAGCGGCAGGCCGAGCACGCTGGCGGTGGTGGCTGCCTGGTCGCGTTCGGACACCAGACCCAGGCGCACCAGCAGGGCCAGCAGGCTGCCGCCCTGTTCGGCGTGCAACTGGCCGGCACGCTGCAGGTCGGCTTCCTTCAGCCGTCCGCCAGCGGCCAATGCCGCGATCACCTGCTGTTCTGCCTCTGCCACCACAGTCTGCTCCACTGCCAACGCACTCACGTTCCGGCCTCCCCGGCATGCCACGACTGTACCAGTGTTGATCACTGCTTCACTGCCCACCCGGATGACCGTGGCATGACCTGCAGTCACGACGTGCTGGCGGTCACAACACCAGCCCCCCCACCGTGCCGGCCTGCACCGGGCGGGAAAACACAGCGGGGGAAGGCTGTGCCCTCCCCCGCTGCTCAATCACGCATGGTCAAACCACACGTCTTACTGGCGGGCCACCACGCTCAGGCCAGCATAGGTGCCGCTGAGCTTGATGTAGTAGGTGCCAGCCACCGGCGCGGTGATGCGCACGGATTCGCTGTTGCCAGCGCGGGTGGAGAAGCCGTCATTGTCTGCCGCGGTCGGCTCGGCACCGTGCTTGACATGCAGCGAGACATCACCACTGCCACCATAGGTCATGATGCTCAGCACCTTGCCCGCTTCAGCGGTGAAGCTGTACAGCTTCTCGCCACCGCTCTGGCCCACCAGAGCCACCTTGTTGGTCAGCGGGGTGGCGATCGGGTCGGTCGGCTCACCCGGGCCGCAGTCATCCCCCTCGCACGGCTCGCCACCATGGGCGATGGCGGCCTGTACCGCGGCATGGGCGTTGATGATGCCCGGTCCGATCGGCTGGCTCGGGGTGGCCGGGAAGGGGGTGACGGTCTGCTGGATCAGCTGGGTCACTTCGACCGGGGTCAGCAGCGGCTTGCCGGCATCCAGACGGGCACCCTGCATCAGCGCCACGATACCGGCCACGTGCGGGCTGGCCATCGAGGTACCGATCATGCCGGTACGCCAGGCCTGGCCATCGGCCAGCGGTGCACGGTCACCGCCATTGACGGCCTGCCAGACGAAACCGTCCGGGTTGGCCTGGGTGCCGGAGCTGTTGTCATTCATGAAGGCACCGCCACCCGGGGCGGACACCTCGATGGTGCTGCCGTAGCCGGAGTAGAAGGCGCGCTTGCCGGTGACGCCGTTGGCCGCCACGGTGATCACACCCGGGCAGCTGGCCGGCGAGCGGTTGCCCGCATCACCGTTGTGGTTGCCGGCGGCCACCACAACGACGGCCCCCTTCTCATTGGCCTTGCGGATGGCTTCAGCGCGTGCGCTGCCGGCGGTACAGGTACCACCACCGCCAAGGCTCATGTTGATGACCTGGGCCGGGTTGGTGTTGGTCGGTACGCCAGGCACATCGATGCCGGCGGCCCACAGGATGGCGTCGTTGATGTCCGAACTCCAGCCACCACAGTGGCCCAGGGCACGGATCGGCAGCACCTTGGCCCCATGGGCCACGCCGGCCAGCGACACGCCGTTGTTGGTGATCTGCGCACCGGCGGTACCGGCCACGTGGGTGCCGTGCCAGGAGCTGGTGTCCGGCGGATTGTTCGCGTCGGTACATTCGCTGATCCACGGTTCCTCGTCGGTCCAGTCGCCCAGGTCCCAGCCACCGGCCGCGCGGCCGTCCACGAAGTTGCCCGAACCGTCACGGCGGCCCGAGGTCACGCCGTCATAGATGAAGTCGTAACCGGCATCGGCCAGCGAGGTGTCCAGGTCCGGATGGGCGGTGATGCCGGTGTCGATCACCGCGATCACGATGCCGTTGCCGTCGGCCAGGTCCCAGGCATCGGTGACATTGGCGCCACCACGGTTGGCCTGGTTCAGCTGCGGGGTCGGGGTGCCATCGGGTGCCTTGAAGTGCCACTGCTGGGCAGCGAAGCTGGGGTCATTCGGGGTGAAGGCCGGGGTTTCCAGCGCCGAGGCGGTGGCGAACATACCGGTGTGGCGCTCGCGCACGTCAAACTCCACCGACACCACGTTGACATCGCTGGCCAGCTGACGCTTCAGCGCTTCGGCCTGCACCCGGTCCAGGGCCTTGGGCAGTACCACCACGGTGCCGCCCAGGGCGGTCTGGCGCAGCACGCGCGGGCTGCCGCCCAAGCGCGCGGTGCTCATGCCCGAGCCAGCCATGGCACGGTTGACGCTGCGCAAGGCTTCGCCGCTGTTGCTGCGCTGCACGCTGCCATCGCGGTAGGTAACCACCAGGCGGCTGATCGGTTCCGCATCGGCCTGGGCCGAGGGAATCGGCCCCAAGCCACGGGACAGATCACGTGCGGCCATGGCCGAACCCGATGCGAAGGTTCCGGCCAGGGCGACCACGGTTGCCGTGGCCAGCAGGTGCTTGTTGAACGACGTCTTCTTGCTCAATTCCCTTCTCCTCTCTCCAAAGGCAGACGGTGATGTGTGGGATCCCCACCGGCCGGACTGCCTGCCTTCGGGCAGCCGGCCATTGCATCAAGTTGATTACTGCCTGCCCCGGCATGGCAGGTGCCAAACCGGAGCATTACTGCGCTTACCAGCCGAAGCCGGCACCCATGCCGACCGACTTGTCATCACCACTGAAGGCACCACCGAAGGTGACCGTGGCCCGCTCGCTGATCGCCCGCTGGTAGCCCATCGACAGGGCCGCTTCGCCGGCCTGGAAGCCGACACCGACGCCGACGCGGTTGGTGGTGCTGATGCCGGCCGCACTGGTGGCCATGTTGAGCATGGCTGCGTTCATTGCCCCCTGGCGATCAAGGCGACGGTCCATGCGGCGGAAGCGGTCATCCATCTCGCCCTTGTACATCTGGAACGTATCGCTCAAGGACTGGATGCGGTTGTCGGTGTAGGTGTTGGCCTGGCTCACCGCACTGCTGATGCCGCTGTTGAGCTGGCCCACGTTCACCGCATCGGTGGCGGCGGTACCGGCCGCCACGTTGGTGAGCTGACGCTCATGGCCGGCACTGCCCACCGAGACAGTATTGGCACGGTCGGCAACCGAGCCCTGGCCCAGGGCCACCGCGCCTTCGGCGGTGACACTGGCCCCCTGGCCGATGGCGGTGCCATTGGCGGCAGTGACGCTGGCGCTTTCACCCACGGCCACGGCCTGGGTGGCTGCAGCACTGATGTTGCTGTTGGCACCCACCGCGGTGCTCTGGTCGGCACCAACATGCGCGCCGTAACCCACGGCGGTGTCGTCAGGACCATGGGCATAGCTGTCGGTGCCCGCTGCGGTACCGGTCGGGTGGTTGGCGATCCCCGACGGCACACCGGCGGCCGGCGGCGTGGACGGCGTACCGACCACGTTGCCCAGCTGGTTGACCCGGCCATCCAGTGCAGCCAGCGCTGCCCCGACATTGTTGTAGCTCTGGCCCTGGATCACATAGTTCGGGGCCACGAAGTTGCCCTGCAGGCCAATGGCCGCACCACCGCCAAGCAGCCCTGCCATCTCGGTCAACGACTGGAACAGCTGGCCGCCGTTGATCGCCTGCAGCGAGCCGGCGGCAATGCTGCCGGCTGCCAGGTTGCTGATCACCGTACCGTTGGCCCCGCCCAGGGTGGCCACCGACTTGCCGGCATCGTCATAGGCAATGGCATTGGCCGCCACCGCGCCGATATCGCCAATCCGGGTATCCAGATCATCGACCCGGCCTTCGACCACACCGACACGCTCGTTGGTGGCATGCAGCTGGTTGCCGGTCACCGCTTCGGTGCTGCCGGCAGCCACATCACCGTCGCTGACGTTGACCAGCTTGCGACTGGCCAGGCCATCGATGCCGGTGCCGTTGCCGAAGGACACCGCGCCGTCTGCAGCCGCCATCGCGCCACTGCCGATGGCTACCGAACCGGCACCGGTTGCCTGGGCACCATTGCCCATGGCCACCGCACCGGCACCGGAGGCAATGGCCGGGGTGGCCGTGCCGGTGTCATCGGCCTTGAAGTACTGCGAGGTGTTGAAGGCGTTGAGGTTGACGTCGGCGATGGCGCTGTTCATCTGGTCCAGATTCACCGCATCGGTACCGGCCGTACCGGCAGCAACATGGATGATCTGGCGCTCGTCTCCGGCAGCACCCACCGCCACGCTGTCGGCACGGTCGGCCACCGAACCATTGCCCAGGGCCACACTGTTGGCGGCAGCGGCGTAGCTGCCGGCACCAACGGCAATGCTGTAATCGCTCTCGGCCCAAGCCTCGGCACCCAGGGCAATGCTGCCCTCGCCACTGGCCGTTGCCAGCCAGCCCTGTGCCTGGCTGCGATCGCCCTCGGCCAGTGCACCGGCACCCAGGGCGATGGCGCCCTCGCCAGTCGCTGCAGCATTGATGAAACCATATGCCGTGCCACCGATGGCCACGCTCTCGTTGCCGGTAGCATCGCTGTACTCGCCCACGGCCACCGCACCGGCACCATCGGCCAGCGCGCTCTTGCCCACGGCGGTGGCGAACTCACCTCCGGCCTCGGCCGCCTGGCCCAGGGCAGTGGAGGCAATACCGGCAGCCGTTGCTCCCTGGCCCAGTGCCGTGCTGTTCTGCCCCATGGCCCAGGCATCGGCACCGAAGGCCGATGCACTCTGGGCAAAGGCAATGGCCGAGTTGCCCACTGCGGTACCGTTGGCCGCCAGTACTTCAGCCCAGCCACCGATGGCCGTGCTGTAGTTGCCGTCAGCCACAGCGCCATAACCCACGGCGGTGGCGGTCACGCCATCGGCATAGGTGCCGGCACCCAGGGCGCTGCTGCCATCACCCAGGGCATTGGCGGCAAAGCCCGACGCCGTGGATTCCAGCCCGGAGGCCACGCTTTCGGCACCGATGGCGGTAGCGCCATCGGCATCGGCAGTGGCATAGAAGCCGATGGCACTGGCCTCCATACCATTGGCCGACGCCAGGGTGCCCGCTGCCAGCGAGCCGTCGCCATTGGCTTCGGCAGCGGCACCGAAGGCCGCGCTCATTT
>JBJEWP010000080.1:0-11155 GCA_051885115.1 Stenotrophomonas sp.
CCGGCATCGCTGTTGGCGCTGCCGCTGGCCTGGAAGTACTTGCTCGACTCGGCGGCAGAGCCGGCCGCGGCGGCCACTGCATCGAGCTGTGCCTTGTTCACCGCATCGGTGGACTGCACACCGGCAGCGACGTTGGTGATCTGGCGCTCGGCGCCCGCCGAGCCCACCGATACGGTATTGGCACGGCTGGCAATGGAGCCGGCGCCGAGCGCCACGCTGCCCACTGCACCGGCCTGGACCACAGTGTTGTGGCCCAGGGCCACGGCACCGACGGCACCGGACTCGATCTTGCTGATACCGCCAATGGCGATGGAATCGGTTGCCAGGGCCTCGGCAGCGCCATCAACCGCGCAAGCATCGCTGCGCCCACCCGGGGTGCTGCAGTTGGCATTGCTGCCGATCTCGATGGTCTGGGCCATCGCATGGCCGGCACTCATTCCCAAGGCCAGCAGGACAGCCATCGCCAGGGCGTTACGGCTGCCGGCTCCCTTCTCGCGCTTGTCGGTGACCCCGCCGGCATGGCCGCTGGCCAGCTCCGATGCCACAACCAATTGCCCCAATGCCTTGTTCCAGACCTTGCGATAAATCCGATTCATCGTCACTGCTCCTCAGATGGCTTACCGGCCAAGCGCAAGTGGCGAGAACCCTCACCACCCCCTGTCTTGGTGTTCAAACGTCCGGCCATCCCGCTTCCTACGGGAAATTCACGATTCAGATGAATAGGTGAATGCAACCGAAACGATGTGCCGAGTCTGTCTTCTCGGAGTGCTCACGTCAAACAATTGACGGAAATTAATTTAAGCCCTTGCAAGAGCCGAACAAGTACTTCAGAAAAATGACTTTTGTCACAAAAAAATCAAAAAACAGGAAGAATACGCACCAACATCTGCCAAAAGGCAACAAAAAAGCCCGCCTGGCGGCGGGCTTTTGACACGTCAACTCGAGGTGAAGATTCAGCCGCACCAGTGACGGGCATTTCGGAACATCCGCAACCACGGAGAGGCCGTCCACGCCGCCGGAGCCCAGCTGAAGTTGACCGGCCGGCTCCAGCGCTCCGGATGCGGCATCAGGATCGTGACCCGGCCATCGGCCGTGGTCAGGCCCGAAATGCCGTCCGGCGAGCCGTTCGGGTTCAACGGGTAGGCCTGGGTGACCTGGCCGTGACCATCGACATAGCGCAGGGCAACATGCGCTGCCGATTGGTCGGCCGGGCTGGCAAACACCGCACGGCCTTCGCCATGGGCCACCGCCACCGGAATGCGTGAACCGGCCATGCCGGCCAGCAGGATCGACGGCGAGTCGGCCACTTCCAGCAGGGCGGTACGTGCCTCGAACTGCTCGGACAGGTTGCGGCGGAAAGCCGGCCAGTGCTGCGCACCGGGAATGATGTCCTTGAGCTGGCTCATCATCTGGCAACCGTTGCACACGCCGAGGGAGAAGGTGTCCGGGCGGGCGAAGAAGGCGGCAAACATCGCACGCAGGGCCGGGCGCTCCAGGATCGAGGTGGCCCAACCGCTGCCGGCACCGAGCACATCGCCGTAGCTGAAGCCACCACAGGCAGCCAGGCCGCGGAAATCGGCCAGATCCACGCGGCCTTCGATCAGGTCGGACATGTGCACGTCGAAGGCATCAAAGCCGGCGGCGGTGAACATCTGGGCCATCTCGATCTGGCCGTTGACGCCCTGCTCGCGCAGCACCGCTACCTTCGGCCGGATGCCGCTGTCCTGCAGGGCCTGGGCCACGTTGTCGGCCGGGTCGAAGGCCAACTTCGGCTTCAATCCTGGCGCATGGAAGTCACGGGCAATGGCGGCCTCGGCATCGGCACAGGCCGGGTTGTCGCGCAGCTTCTGCATCGCATGGGTGACCGACCACCAGGCATCGAACAACTCTTCCCAACCCCATTGGACCAGGGTCTTGCCGGCGGCAACCACCCGCACCGAGGCGGCATTGACCGGACGCGCGATGCGCTGGGCGCATTCGGTCAGGGCATGGCGCTCGACCAGGTCGGCAAAGGCGGCACGATCTTCGTTGGCCACCTGCACCACCGCGCCCAGCTCCTCGTTGAACAGGCTGCGGAACGGGTCTTCACCCCAGGCATCGAGGTTGATTTCCAGGCCCTGACGCGAGGCGAAAGCCATTTCGCACAGCGCGGCAAACGCACCGCCATCGCTGCGGTCGTGGTAGGCGCGCAGCAGGCCGTCACGGCGGGCGTCACGGATCAACTCGAAGAACCCGCGCAGGCGCTGGGCGTCATCGACATCGGGCACCGCACCGGCAAAGGCCGGCAGGGTCGCATCCTCGGCATATACCTGGGCCAGGATCGAGCCGCCCAGACGCTGCTTGCCGGCACCCAGGCCGATCAACCACAGCTCGCTGTCGACCTCGCGATCCAGCAACGGGGTCAGCTGCTGGCGGGCATCGGACACCGGGGCAAACGCACTGATCACCAGCGACACCGGGCTGACCGACTTCTCCTGCTTGCCATCGGCCTGCCACTGGGCCTGCATGGACAACGAGTCCTTGCCCACCGGGATGGAGATGTCCAGCGCCGGGCACAGCTCCATGCCCACGGCCTTGACCGCGTCATACAGCAGGGCATCCTCGCCCGGGTGGCCGCAGGCGGCCATCCAGTTGGCCGACAGCTTGACCGTCTCCAGCGACTCCACCGGAGCCGCGCACAGGTTGGTGATCGCCTCGCCCACGGCCATGCGCGCAGCGGCGGCCGAGTCGAGCAGGGCCAGCGGTGTGCGTTCGCCGATGGACATCGCCTCGCCGGCGTAGGTGTCAAAACCGGCCAGGGTGATGGCCACGTCCGACACCGGCACCTGCCACGGGCCGATCATCTGCTCGCGGGCGGTCAGGCCGCCGACGCTGCGGTCACCGATGGTGACCAGGAAGTTCTTCGACGCCACCGTCGGATGGGCCAGCACGCGCAGGCCGGCCTGATGCAGGTCGATGCCAGTGGTGTCCAGCTGCGGCCAGCGCGGGGCGGCCGGGGTGACGGCATCCCGGTGCATCTTCGGCGCCTTGCCGAACAGCACGTCCATCGGCAGGTCGATCGGGTGAGGATGCGCCGCTTGCGCGGCACTGCCGCGCGCCTCGTCCGAACGCACGGCGCGCTGCGCCGGGCCGGCAGTGTCAGCCGCAGCTGAGTGGCCATAGACACTTTCAACTGTTGCGCCATATCCCACCACCAGTCGTTGCTCGGTCGTAGCCACGCCGACAGCGGCAAACGGGCAGCGCTCGCGGGCACAGATGGCAGCAAACTCGTCCAGGCGATCGGCCGGAATGCCCAGCACATAGCGCTCCTGGGATTCGTTGCACCACAGTTCCAGCGGCGACAGCGACGGATCATCGGTGGGAACCTTGGCCAGGTCGATCACCCCGCCCACGCCGGAGTCGTGCAGCAGCTCGGGAATGGCGTTGGACAGGCCGCCGGCGCCGACGTCATGGAAGAACTGGATCGGGTTGTCCGCCCCCAGGGCGACACAACGGTCGATCACTTCCTGGCAGCGGCGCTCCATTTCCGGGTTGTCGCGCTGCACGCTGGCAAAGTCCAGATCCTCGGCCGATTCGCCCGAAGCCACCGACGAGGCCGCACCGCCGCCCAGGCCGATCAGCATGGCCGGGCCACCGAGCACGATGACCAGGTCACCTTCGCGCAGCGGGATCTTCTCGACCTGGATGCGGTCGATCGCGCCCAGGCCGCCGGCCAGCATGATCGGCTTGTCATAGGCCCGGGTGATGCCGTCCTCGGGCAGTTCGAAGCTGCGGAAGTAGCCCAGCAGGTTCGGGCGGCCGAATTCGTTGTTGAACGCGGCACCGCCGAGCGGGCCGTCGAGCATGATGTCCAGCGCCGGGGCCATGCGCGGGTTGAGCGCACGCGGCGCTTCCCACGGCTGCGGCAGGGTCGGGATGCGCAGGTGGGAGACCGAAAAACCGGTCAGCCCGGCCTTGGGCTTGCCGCCGCGACCGGTAGCGCCTTCATCGCGGATTTCACCACCGGCGCCGGTGGCCGCGCCCGGGAACGGGGCAATCGCGGTCGGGTGGTTGTGGGTCTCCACCTTGATCTGGAACGCACTGGGCACCACCGCTTCACTGCGGTAGCGGCCATCGGCCGGGTCTGGCCGGAAGCGTGCGGCCGGCAACCCGGCAATCACCGCTGCGTTGTCGCTGTAGGCACTCAGGGTGTGCTGCGGGGTCACCTGGTGGGTGTTCTTGATCATCTTGAACAAGGAGCGCGGCTGCTCCTTGCCATCGATGCTCCAGCTGGCATTGAAGATCTTGTGCCGGCAGTGTTCGGAGTTGGCCTGGGCAAACATCATCAGTTCCACATCACTGGGGTCACGCCCCAGTTCGGTGTAACGCTCGCGCAGGTAGGCAATCTCGTCCTCGGCCAGGGCCAGGCCCAGGCGGCTGTTGGCCGCTTCCAGCTCGGCAATGGCAATACGCTGCAGCTGGCCGCGGGCCGGGCTGGCGAACAGCGCGCCGGCGGCGGCAGCGTCGGCCAGCAGGGTCTGGGTCATCGGGTCATGCAGGGCCTTTTCCAGCGCCGCAGCGACGGCCGGGTCGGCCGGCCAGCCGCCCAGCTCGATACACAGGCCGCGCTCGACCCGGTTGATTGCCTGGCCGGCGCCACGCACCAGCTCGGTGGCCTTGCTCGACCACGGCGACAGGGTACCCAGACGCGGTACCACAATGCGGCTGACCGTGCCGGCAGCACTGGCCGGGGCCAGCGGCCGGGCATCCAGCACGCGCTCCAGCACGGCCATGTCCAGCGCGGCCGGATCGGCAGCGTCGACAAAATAGAGGTGACGGGTGCCGGCGATGCGCAGATCGGCGGCGATGGACTGCAGGCGGGATTCGAGCCGTTCGCTGCGGAACGGGGAAAGGGCAGCTGCGCCCTCGAGGACGATCATGTCCGGCAAACCGTGTTGGGAAACGGCCCACTATTGTAAGCCATCACCGCGACCGAACCAGCGGCCGGAAGTACTGTCCGGGGCAAGCAGATGCATTGCCCCGGACCACTGCATTCAGCGGGCGGCCTGGCCCAGGCCTTCCAGCGCGGCCTTCAGCTGGGCCGGCGGCACATAACCACCGAGCTGGGTGCCGTCGGCGGCGAAGATCGCCGGGGTGCCGTTCACCCCCAGTTTCTGGCCCAGCTCGTAATGCATCGCCACCGGGCTGGTGCAGCGGGTGGCGGCCACCGGCTGGCCGGCTTTGGCATTGTTCATCGCGGTCTTGCGGTCAGCGGCGCACCAGACCGAGATCATATCGTTGAAGTCCTGGCTGCCCGGGCCCATGCGCGGGAAGGCCAGGTACTCCACCCCGATGCCGTTGCGGTTGAGCTCGGCGATGTCCTGGTGCAGCTTGCGGCAGTAACCACACTCGGTGTCGGTGAACACGGTGATGGTGTACTTGGCATTGGGCGGCACAAAGCTGATGCGCTGGTCGGCCGGCACCTGGGCCAGCAGGCCACGACGGTAGGCCAGCAGGCCCTCGCTGGTGGCCATGGCGCGCTTGGAGATGTCGTACGGCTGGGCCTGCAGCAGGTACTTGCCGTCGTCGGAGACATACAGCACCTGACCGGAAACCACCACTTCACGGAAACCGGCAAACGGCGCGGCGCCGATGTAGTCCGGGTTGAAGTTCGGGTCCAGCTCGCCCAGCGAGGCGCGCACGCGGGCCTCGATGGCCGGGTCGCCGGCACTGGTGGCGCTGGTGGCGGCAGCGGCCGCAACGGGAGCCGGCGACTGCGCGCAGGCAGTCAGGCTCATGACGGTAAGCAAGGTGGCAAGCAAGTAACGGGACATTGGTCATCCAACGTTGAGTGAGCGCGGCGATTCTCGCACACCCCGACACAACCGCAGCGACACACGTCTCAGCCGCGCGGGTGGTGCTGCCGGTGCAGGCTCTTGAGGTGTTCGCGCGCCACCAACGTGTAGATCTGGGTGGTGGACAGCGAACTGTGGCCCAGCAGCATCTGCAGCGCGCGCAGGTCGGCACCGTGGTTGAGCAGGTGGGTGGCAAAACTGTGGCGCAGGCTGTGCGGGCTGATCCGCTCCGGGTTGATCCCTGCCACCGCGGCATAGCGCTTTACCAGACCCCAGTAGGCCTGGCGACTCAGCGGCTGGCGCTGCACGGTGATGAACAGCGGCACATTGCCCTGGGCATCGGCCGCCACCGCCTTGCCACCGGCCAGCGCCGGCCGGGCCTGCTGCAGGTAACGCTCCAGCCAGTACAGGGACTCGGCGCCCAGCGGTACCAGACGTTCACGGCTGCCCTTGCCGGTCACCCGCAACACGCCCTGGCGCAGGTTGACCCCGGCCGCCGGCAGCCCGACCAGCTCGCTCACCCGCAAGCCGGCGGCGTACATCAGCTCGAGCATGGCGCGGTCACGCAGGCCTTCGATGGTTTCCACCAGCGGTGCCGCCAGCAGCTCGGCAATCTGCCCCTCGCCCACCGCCCGCGGCAGGCTGCGCCCGCGCCGCGGACTTTCCAGCAGCGCGGTGGGGTCATCGCCGCGCCGGCCGTCGCGCACCTGCCCGGCATAGAACTGACGCAGCACCGAGAGCAGGCGCGCCGTGCTGCGCGGCGACCAACCATGGCCACTGCGCCAGCCCAGGTAGCCCAGCAGGCCGTCACGGTCGATGCCGGACAGGCCGCCATGGCGGCCGTTGCACCAGCGCGCCAGTCCTTCCAGGTCACGCCGGTAACTGTCCAGGCTGGCCCGGGCCAGGCCCTGCTCGGCCCACAGCCTGTCCAGGAAAGTGGCAATTGCCTGCTCGTCGGCCGCGGCCAGGGCGGGCAGCGCCAGCATCAACTGACGGCGTTCGGCCGGGGTGCGGGCAGCATCCCGGGGGGCAACAACGGTATCCATTGGCGCACAGCATAGCGCCGCTATCCGCCGCCCCGGCAACCACCGTATGCTCGGCCAATGGCTGACCATTCCGCTCCCGCTGCCCTGCTCGCCCGCCGCCTGGCCGCGCTGTTCTACGACTTCTGGGTCTGCGCGGCGCTGTGGCTGCTGCTCTCGGCCGCGTTCACCCTGGCCTTCAACCTCAGCGGCCATGCCGCGCGCGAGAACATCGCCCCGTTCAGCAGCTGGCAGTGGACGCTGTGGGCCTGCTGCTGGCTGACCACCGGGGCCTATGCGGTGACCAGCTGGCGCCGTGGCGGACAGACCCTGGGCATGCGCCCGTGGAAAGTGCAGGTGGTTGGCAGCGATGGCCAGCCGGCCACGCGCAAGGCGCTGTGGCGGCGGTTTGCCTGGGGCGGGCTGTCACTGCTGCCGGCCGGGGCAGGCTTCTGGTGGGCGCTGGTCGACCGCCAGCGCCTGACCTGGCATGACCGTGCCAGCGGCACCCGCCTGGTACGGCTGCCCGCCGGCTGAGCCGCTCAGCCGACCTTGCGCCGGAAGATGAACCCGGAAATGGCCAGCATCACCAGCGGTGGCAGCGCATAGGCAATGCGGTAGTCAAAGCGCAGCGCACCGGCCATGCGGCTGAAGAACATCTGCAGCAACCAGAAACCCAGCGCAAACAGGATGCCAAGGAACAGTCGCTTGCCCATGCCGCCGCTGCGCAGCGAGCCAAAGGCGAACGGCACCGCGGCCAGGCACAGTGCCAGCACATTGAGCGGGTAGAACCAGCGGCCCCAGTAGTTGTCCTCGTAATCGCGCGCATCCAGGCCGTTGCGCTTGCGGTATTCGATGCTGCTGCGCAGCTCGGCCGCCGACAGGTTGCGTGGCCGGGCCAGGCCGGCTGCCAGTGCTGCCGGGTCCAGCTGCGAATCCCAGGACTGCTCCTCGACGGTCTGCCGGCTGGCCGAACGCTCGCCCAGCTGGTCATGGCGTACCTGGTGCAGTGACCATGCCTTGCCATCATGGCGCGCGCTTTGAGCATGGGTGATCTGGCTGATGCGGCCGTCGCTGTCCAGCCGGTACAGCCGCACCTGGTTGAGCACCAGTTCGGTACCGCCATTGGCCGTGACCCGCTCCTCGCCGCTCTGCGCATTGAGGAAGGTGTCGCCCTCGCGCGCCCACAACCCCGAATAGCGGGCCATGGTCAGGTCGGTGTTGGCACGGGCACTGTTGCGCAGCAGGTCGGCCTTGGACTGCCCCCAGGGGCCGACGGTCTCGCCACTGATCACCATCAACGCGGTAAGCAGGCTCAGGGCGATGGCCACCGACAGGGCCAGGCGCCGGCGCGACAACCCCAATGCACGCAGCGCGGTCAGCTCCGAGGTGGCGGCCAGCTGGCCCAGCCCCATCAGCGAACCGATCACCGCTGCCATCGGGAACAAGGTGTAGGCCCGTCGCGGGATGGTATAGGCCACCCAGGCCACCGCATGGCTGATGCTGTAGCTGCCCTTGCCGATCTGCTCGAACTCGCCGGACAGCGCCAGCACCACATCCAGGCCGAGCAGCACCGCCCAGGTGGCCAGCACCGTCAGCAGCACCGTGCGGCCAATGTACACATCATGCAAACGCGGCCGCAGGTTCATGCCTTGCCCTTGTTGCGGCCCAGACGGCCATCGCGGAAATACAGCCAGAACGACCCTGCCAGCAGTGGCAGGGTCAGCCACCACAAGCCAGCCATCGCCGGCACACTGCCCTTGGCCAGCCACTGGCTGCCGACAATCATCAAATTGACCCCCAGCAGGTAGGCCAGGAAGGCCAGCATCACCTTGCCGTAGCGCTGTTGACGCGGGGCACTGCGCGACAGGGGTACTGCCAGCAGGGCAAAAGACAGCGCCAGCAGCGGCGGAGCCAGCCGTGCATGCAACTGGGCCACTGCAGGCAGGCTGCTGTCACCGAGCAACTCCCAGGTCGGGCGCAGCTGCGGATCATCCGACTCGCGCCCCTTTTCACGGTCAGGCAGGGCCACCTCGTTGGCGGCAAAGCGCATCAGACGGTAATCCAGCTCCCCGGCCAGCGGGCCCTCCAGCTGGTAGCCATCCTCCAGGCGCAGGAAACGGCGGCGCTCGCCTTCAAGATACATGTGCCCACTGCGCGCACTGACCACCTCGAAGCGGTCTTCCTGCGGGCGCTGCATGAACACCTGGCCCAGCCCCTTGCCGTCCTCGCTGAGCGAGGAGACATAAACAATGCCGCCGCCGGACAGCGGGGTGAACCGGCCCGGCTCCAGCCCGGCCATCAGCACGCTGCGGTTGGCCTCCTCCAGCTGGCGGCTGGCGGTGCGATCGGCCCAGGGGCCCAGCCACAGCGAGCAGGCCGCCACCAGCGCAACCACCGGCAGCACCAGCATCAGCACCGGGCGCAACAGGCGCCGGGGGCCGACGCCCACCGCGGTGAGCACAGCCATTTCCGAATCCCGATAGAGCCGGCCTATGGCCAGGGCCAGGCCGAGCATCAGCGCCATCGGCACGATCAACGGCAGGTAGACGATGAACTGCAGTCCCAGCTGGCCCAGCAACAGGGCAGCCGGGATCTGGCCATCGGCAATCCGCCCGAGCAGGTCCACCAGCACCCCGCCGACACTGACGATCAGCAGGACCAGCAGGGTCGCCAGAAAACTCTGGATGAAGTCACTCAGCAGGTAGCGGTCAAGCTTGGACATCGGGTCGGTGGTTTAGACTCTATGGTTTGGTTCGCGGCGCCCCGGCCACCCAGGCCGGGCACAAGCTCGCGATTGTACGGATTTGCCAACGGAATCTGATCAATGGCCCTTCAATTCACCCTGAACACTGTAGCCGCATCCACCGTCGACACCGATTGCGTGGTGGTCGGCGCCTATGCCAACGGCAGCCTGACCGCCGCCGGCGGCGTGCTGGACAGCGCCAGCAACGGTGCGCTGACCCGCCTGGTGCAGCGCGGCGATGTCTCTGGCAAGGCCGGCGCCACCACCCTGCTGCACGACCTGGCCGGTGTTTCCGCCCCGCGCGTGCTGGTCGTGGGCCTGGGCGATGCCGCCAAGCTGAATGCGGCCGGTTACATCAAGGCCATCGCGGCGGCGGTCAAGGCGCTGAAGAACGGCGCGTCCAAGCGCGTGGTCCTGACCCTGTCCGAACTGTCCGTTCCTGGCCGCGACAACGCCTGGACCATCCGCCAGGCGGTGATCGCCGCCGACCATGCCGCCTACCGTTACAGCGCCACCTTCGGCCACAAGAAGGCCGAAACCGGTGGCGTGGCCGAGATCGCCATCAACGGTGATGACAGCGCGGCCCTGGCCACCGGCATCGCCATTGCCGCCGGCGTGGAATACGCCCGCGAGCTGGGCAACCTGCCGCCGAACATCTGCAACCCGGCCTACCTGGCCCAGCGTGCAAGCGAATTTGCCGCCGCCCACGAAGGTGCCGAAGCCGAGATCCTGGAAGAAGCGCAGATGGAAGCGCTGGGCATGGGCTCGCTGCTGGCCGTGGCCCGTGGCTCGGCCAACCGCCCGCGTCTGGTGGTGCTGAAGTGGAATGGCGCCGCCGACAAGGCCGCCAAGCCCTACGTGCTGGTCGGCAAGGGCATCACCTTCGACACCGGCGGGGTGAACCTGAAGACCCAGGGCGGCATCGAGGACATGAAGTTCGACATGTGCGGTGGCGCCAATGTCATCGGCACCTTCGTCGCTGCGGTGAAGGCCAAGATCGCGGTCAACCTGGTGGTCGTGGTGCCGGCGGTGGAAAATGCCATCGACGGCAACGCCTACCGTCCGTCGGACATCATCACCTCGATGTCGGGCAAGACCATTGAAGTGGGCAACACCGACGCCGAAGGCCGCCTGATCCTGTGCGACGCGCTGACCTACGCACAGCGTTTCGAGCCGGCCGCGCTGGTCGACGTGGCCACCCTGACCGGTGCCTGCATGGTCGCCCTGGGGCGCGAAGTGGCCGGCCTGATGAGCCACGACGACAGCCTGGCCGAGGAGCTGCTGGCTGCCGGCAACCAGGTGCACGACCGTGCCTGGCGCCTGCCGCTGTTCGAGGAATACCAGGGCCTGCTCGATTCGACCTTCGCCGACGTTTACAACATCGGCGGCCGTTTCGCCGGGGCGATCACCGCCGGCTGCTTCCTGTCGCGCTTCACCGAAGGCCAGCGCTGGGCCCACCTGGATATCGCCGGTGTGGCGGACCAGGACGGCAAGACCGGCATGGCCACCGGCCGCCCGGTCGGCCTGCTGAGCCAGTGGCTGCTGGACCGCGC
>JBJEWP010000081.1:0-10983 GCA_051885115.1 Stenotrophomonas sp.
GGTCGATGCCGATACCCAGGCCGCCGGTCGGGGCCATGCCGTATTCCAGGGCGCGGATGTAGTCGGCGTCGAAATGCATCGCCTCGTCATCGCCGCTGTCCTTGGCTGCGACCTGGGCAGCAAAGCGTGCCGCTTGGTCTTCCGGGTCGTTCAACTCGGAGAAACCGTTGGCCAGTTCCTTGCCGTTGACGAACAGTTCGAAACGGTCGGTGTAGCCCGGGTCGTTGTCGCTGCCACGGGCCAGCGGCGAGACTTCCACCGGGTGGGCGGTGATGAAGGTCGGCTGCACCAGCTTGTCCTCCACCGTGGCCTCGAAGATTTCCAGCAGCAGCTTGCCCCAGCCGTAGCCCGGCTTGACCCGGATCTTCAGGCGTTCGCAGTGGGCCAGCAGGGCATCACGGTTGGTGCAGTCGGCGGCCGAGATTTCCGGGTTGTAATGGCGCACCGCCTCGTCCATGCGCCAGCGGCGGAAGGCCGGGGCCAGGTCGATGGTGGCGCCATCCCATTCCAGGGTGGTGGTGCCCATCACCTGGGCAGCCACATCACGGATCACGCCTTCAGTCAGGTCCATCACTTCGGTGTACGTGGCATAGGCCTCGTACAGCTCCATCATGGTGAATTCCGGGTTGTGGCGGGTGGACACACCTTCGTTGCGGAAGTTGCGGTTGATTTCATACACCCGCTCCAGGCCACCAACGACCAGGCGCTTGAGATACAGCTCCGGAGCCACGCGCAGGTACAGGTCAAGGTCCAGCGCATTGTGGTGGGTGGTGAACGGCTTGGCCGTGGCGCCGCCCGGGATGTAATGCATCATCGGGGTCTCGACTTCCAGGAAGTCGCGGTTGTCCAGCCAGGCGCGGATGGCGCGGATGATCTTGGAGCGCTTGATGAACACATCGCGCGATTCCGGGGTCACGATCAGGTCGACATAGCGCTGACGGTAGCGCTGCTCCACATCAGCCAGGCCGTGGAACTTGTCAGGCAGCGGACGCAGCGACTTGACCAGCAGGCGGATGCTGGCGGCCTTGACCGACAGCTCACCGGTCTTGGTGCGGGTCAGGCTGCCTTCCACGGCAATGATGTCGCCAATGTCCCAGCCCTTGAACGCGGCGTAGCTGTCGCCCAAGGTATTTGACTGCAGGAACAGCTGGATGCGGCCGGATTCGTCCTGGATCTGGGCGAAGCTGGCCTTGCCCATGACCCGCTTGGCCATCAGCCGGCCGGCCATGCGCACGGTGCGCCCGGATGCTTCCAGTGCTTCGGCGGTGAACACCTCGGCGTCGGCGTACTCGGCCTGCAGGGCGCCGGCCAGCTGCTCGCGGCGGAAGTCATTGGGGTAGGCAATGCCCTGCTCGCGCAATGCCTTCAGTTTGCTGCGGCGCTCGGCAATCAGGCTGTTTTCGTCAACAGAGGTTTCGGGCGCGGGAGTCTGGTCGGTCATGGCGGTGTCTGGCAGGGGTATTCAATGGGGGAGAGGTGCGCTTGCAGCGCGGGTGGCAGGCAGGCCACCAATGGCCAAGGCCACCGTTGCCGGTGGCCTGGCTTCAAGGTCAGGCGTCGGTGCGCTTGGCGCCGACTTCCAGACCGGCCTTCAGGCTGGCCTCGACGAACTCGTCCAGGTCGCCGTCCAGCACCTTCTGGGTATCGCTGCGCTCGATGCCGGTGCGCAGGTCCTTGATCCGGCTCTGGTCAAGCACGTAGTTGCGGATCTGGCTGCCCCAGCCAATGTCGGACTTGGTGGCTTCCACCGCATCCTTCTCGGCGTTGCGCTTCTGGATCTCCAGCTCGTACAGCTTGGCGGCCAGCATCTTCATCGCGTTGTCGCGGTTCTGGTGCTGGCTGCGCCCGGTCTGGCAGGCAACAACGATATTGGTCGGGATGTGGGTGATGCGCACCGCCGACTCGGTCTTGTTGACGTGCTGGCCACCGGCACCGGAGGAGCGGTAGACGTCGGTACGCAGGTCGGCCGGGTTGATGGTGATGTCGATGTTGTCATCGATTTCCGGCGACACGAACACCGAGGTGAAGCTGGTGTGGCGGCGGTTGTCCGAGTCGAACGGGCTCTTGCGCACCAGGCGGTGCACACCGGTCTCGGTCTTCATCCAGCCATAGGCGAAGTCGCCTTCCACCCGCAGCGTGGCCGACTTGATGCCGGCAACATCGCCACCGGACACTTCCATCAGCTCGGTCTTCCAGCCGCGGTTTTCGCACCAGCGCAGGTACATGCGCAGCATGATTTCGGCCCAGTCCTGGGCTTCGGTACCACCAGCGCCGGCCTGGATGTCGACGAAGGCATTGGCGCTGTCCATCTTGCCGGAGAACATGCGCTGGAATTCCAGCTTCTCGATCTGGCTCTGGAAGGTGTCCAGGTCGGCCACCACGGCCAGCGCGGTCTCCTCGTCGGACTCCATCTCGGCCAGCTCCAGCAGCTCGCTGTCGGCAGCCAGGCCGTCAAGCACGCTGGCGATGCCGCCCACGGTCTTGTCCAGCAACGAGCGCTCGCGGCCCAGCTGCTGGGCATACTCCGGGTTGTTCCAGATGTCCGGGTTTTCCAGCTCGCGGGTTACTTCTTCCAGGCGTTCTTTCTTGACGTCGTAGTCAAAGATACCCCCTCAGCGAGACCACGCGATCGGTCAGATCGGTGATTCGCTGGCGGATCGGGTTCAGTTCGATCATGTCCGGCAGTTCGTTGGGTCAATAGCCGGCAATTCTAGCAATTTGCGCCCGCTCCCGCCGCCCTGATATCCAAATCTGCGCCAAGCAGTTACCCTGCGCGCACGTCCCGCATGGCGCGTACCACGGCCCGGCCCCGCCCGCCCGGATCTTTTCATCTTTGTGAAGGAAGCACCCTTGAATATCCGATCAACCTCCCTGTCCCTGGCCGTTCTCAGCGCTCTGGCCCTGAGTGGCTGCGGCAAGCTGCCCGTGCCCGGCCTGGACAAGGCCACCGGCAAGAGTTCCAGTGCCCTGGCACTGGACAAGGAAGTGCGTGGCGAGCTGACCTCCAGCAGCGGCATCAACTACAACGACGGCAGCCGCCACCAGACCTACACCCTGCAGCTGGAAGCCAACCAGGCGGTGGAACTGCAGCTGGGCGGCGCCCTGGATGGCAGCCTGGCCGTCTACAAGGGCCCGCAGCTGGTGGCCAGCACGGGTGCCAGCCACTACGGCAGCGAAAACCAGGGTGACAGCCTGGCCTTCCGCAGCACCGAAGCCGGCAGCTACACCGTGGCCGTCAATGGCGCGCAGGCCAGTGCCTATGGCCCCTACGTGCTGGTGGCCAAGCCGATCACCGCCTATGACGGCAAGCCGCTGGCCGCTGGCAGCCATGCCATCGACTGGCTGATCAACAGCGAACAGGAATACACCTTCACCATTGCCACCGCAGGGCTGTATGTGATCACCGCCGAGTCGTCCAACTTCGACACCGTGCTGGCCGTCAGCGGCAATGGCGTGCAGGAAGAGAACGATGATGGCGGCAATGGCCTGAACTCGCGCCTGCAGCTGTTCCTGGAGCCGGGCCAGTACACCGCTACCGTACGCTCGATCGGCGAAACCAAGGGCTCGTTCAAGCTGGCCGTGGCCAACTCCAGCCTGGAAGCCGGCACCGTGGTGCGCGATGGCAGCGAACTGCCGTTGAACCAGCGTGTCACCGGCCTGCTCGGCAGCGATGGCAGCCGCAGTTTCAACTTCAACCTGAGCGCGCACAGCCGGGTCAGTTTCGACCTGCGCTCCAGCGACTTTGACACCCTGCTGGAAGTGTCCGGCAATGGCGTCAATGCCGAGGACGACGACGGCGGCAATGGCACCAACTCGCGACTGGACCTGAACCTGGCTCCGGGCAGCTACACCGTTGATGTGCGCAGCTTGGGCAGCAACGCCGGTACTTTCACCCTGCAGGCCAGCGCAGCCAGCAGCACCCTCAACCAGAGCACCAGCAAGCAGGGCAGCAACTTCCGCAGTGCCGCCGACGCAATCGAGGCCGCCGCGCAAGCCGACTGACCGGCACCGCGTTTTCAGCCGGCAACAATGCAGACGGGGCGCCACTGGCGCCCCGTTTGCTGTCACAGGCCCGACCGCGCCAATCAGCGGCGGTTGATCACGATGCGGTAGCCACCACCAGAGGAGGTGCTGTACATCGCCTTGGCCCGGATGGTGTAGGTGCCCGGCTGCAGCACTTCGGTGATGCGCGAATTCAGACCGCTGCCGCCGTCATCATCCTCGGCCAGGCTGGCCCCGCCTTCGGACAGCAGCTCCAGGCCGCTGTCGATTTCGTCCGAGCTCATGTCGATGACATAGCTGCCGGCACGCTCGATGCGCACCTGATAGGTGTCCACGCTGCCGTACAGGCGGGCATCGCGTGCCTGGCCCACGACCAGCCGGCCACCGCCGGCATCGGCCGGCGCATCGGACAGTTCAGCCTTCAGGGTGAACACACCGGTGGCATCGCCGAAACCCTTGGGGTGCAGCTGGTAATCACCGGCCGGCAGCACCGTGGTCAGGCGGGCATTGAGACGGTCGCCCGAATCATCATCGCTGATGTCCACACCGTTGCCGGTCAGCTGCAGCACGCTGTCAAAATCATTGCTCTCCATGTCCACCCGCAACAGCTTGCCGGCCGGCACGCTCAAGGTGTAGCTGGCCGGTTGGCCCACATACAGTGCACGCACGCGCTCGCCGGGCTGCAGCGGGCCGTCGGCGGCCATGGCCACCCCTTCGGGCAGGGTGCGGCGGGCCACGTCCAGGGTGTACTGGCCACCCATGCGGCCACTGAAGCCGTCGGCACGCAGCTGGTACTGGCCGGGCTGCAGATAGGTGGTGATCATCGAATCGGTGCCATTGGCATCGTCGTTGCTGGCATCCACGCCGTCGCCGGACAGGCTGAGCTGGGTATCGAAATCGGTCGAGGCCATGCGGATCTCGTACAGCCCGGCCTCATCGATCTGCAGCACCAGGTCACGTGCGCTGTCGGTGACGTCGTTGATGCTCTGCCCCGGGCGCAGCGGGCCACCGCTGTAGGCCTGGATCGGGGTGGAGTTCAGAGCGAACGGGCCGAAGGAACGGGCATCCTTGCCACTGACTGCCACCAGGTAGCGCCCCTTGCTCGGCGCACGCACGGTCAGCACGTTGCCGTTGCCGCGCTCGCCACTGCGGGCGACCAGCTCGCCATCACGCAGCACGCTGACGGTGGCATCCAGGGCGCCGCTGACCTCGAAGCGCACTGCCTGGTCGGCGGCCAGCTCCAGCAGGTACTGCTGGCTGCGGGTGCCATCACTGACATTGATCGGGCTGGCGCTGGTGATCTCGCCACGTACCTGCTGGCCGATGGCCAGCGACAAAGGACGGCTGGCCAGGGCCGGCTGCAATGCCAGCAGTGCGCCCATACCAACCAACCAACCACCAATTTTCTTGTTCATTGAACAGTCCCTTGCTGATGACAGGCCGCAGCGGCCTGTCGACATCACATTATCCGTCATTGATGTGCATCCGCGCCCGCCAGCTCGACCGCTGGCCTGCACAGGGCGCTACCGGCGGCTGAAAATGTGCGCTGCCGCACATTCAGACAGGCTGACAACTCTCCACCATCAGCTGGATCGCCTCGCCACCGCGGAAATCGTCCTCGGCCAGACGGTAGGCCACCTGCAGCCGCTCACCCGGCGCGGTGCCCTGCCAACCACCGAACCAGATCGCATTGAGCAATTGCCCCGACGGCGTGCGCAGGACCAGCTTGAGATGACGCTCCTTGAGCACCTTCCACTGCGCCAGGGCGAATACGCCGTCAAACAGTGGCTCCTCGAAACCCTGGCCCCAGGGGCCGGCCGCACGCAGGGCGCGGGCATGGGCAGCAGTGAGCTCGTCATCGCCCAGTTCGCCATCACTGAGCAGCTGCGCCTGCAATTGGTGCGGGGCCAGGTTGCGCGCGGCTTCGGCCTGGAAGGCGGCGGTAAACGCCGCCAGGTTGTCCTGCGCCAGGCTCAGCCCGGCAGCCATCGCATGGCCACCGAACTTCTCCATCAGGCCCGGGTGGGCAGCGTTGACCGCGGCCAGTGCATCACGGATGTGGAAGCCGGCAATCGAGCGTGCCGAACCGCGCAGCAGGGTGCTGCCCGGCTCGGACGGAGCGAAGGCGATCACCGGCCGGTACAGCCGGTCCTTCATTTTCGAGGCCACCAGACCGACCACACCCGGGTGCCAGTCGGCATCGAACAGGCAGGCGGCAATCGGCGTTACGCCCTCCCCCAGCTGGGCACGGGCCAGCGCAGACTCGGCCTCGTCGGTCATCTGCTGCTGGACCGCGCGACGCTCGCTGTTGATTTCTTCCAGGGTCTGGGCAATGTCCTGAGCCTGGCGCGCATCGTCGGTGAGCAGCAGCTCGATCCCCAGCGCCATGTCTTCCAGCCGGCCGGCGGCATTGATCCGCGGCCCGAGGGCGAAACCGATGTCGCTGGCCGACAGCTTGCTGGCCTCGCGCCGGCTGGCGGCAATCAGGGCCTGCAGGCCGGCACAGCCCTGGCCGCTGCGCAGCCGGCGCAGGCCGGCGGCCACCAGGGCGCGGTTGTTGGCATCCAGCGGCACCAGGTCGGCCACCGTGCCCACCGCCACCAGGTCCAGCAGGACGCCCAGATCCGGCCCCTTGCCATCGGCAAAGGCGCCAGCCGCACGCAGGTGGGCACGCAGGGCCAGCAGCACGTAGAACATCACCCCGACCCCGGCCAGCACCTTGCTCGGGAAGCTGCAGCCGGGCTGGTTCGGGTTGACGATGGCATCGGCCGGCGGCAACTGCGCCCCGGCCAGATGGTGGTCGGTGACCAGCACCTGCCAACCCATTGCCTTGGCCGCGGTGACGCCCGGCAGGCAGGCAATGCCATGGTCCACGGTGACCAACAGGTCCGGCTCCAGCGCCGCCAGCTCGGCCACCAGACCCACCGACAGGCCGTAGCCGTGAACCATGCGGTTGGGCACCGCGTGCAGCACATTGCGCGCGCCGAGCAGGCGCAGGCCACGTACGGCCAGGGCGGTGGCAGTGGCACCGTCACAATCGAAATCGCCCACCACCAGGATGCGCTTGTTGCCGGCAATGGCCGCGGCCAGCAACCCAACCGCCGCGTCGATCCCATGCAACTGCTGCGGTGGCAGCAGCTGGGCCAGACGCGGCTGCGCCTGATGGATGTCCAGCGCGCCGCGGGCGGCGTAGATCCGCTGCAGCAACGGCGGAGTCCCGTCCGGCCAGTGCCCCAGGGCGGGCAACGGCCGACGCACGATCTGCAGGTTGGCCATCAGCGCACCACGCCGGTCTGGGCGCGACGCCACAAGCGCCAACGCTGACCACGGCGCAGCCGATAGACGTGGCCATCGGCAAAATCCAGCTCCAGCGCGTCCAGTTCCCCCTTGTTCAGGGCATCGAGCAAGGGCAGCAGCGCCTGCTCCATCACCACCTGGGCACTGCGCAGGTGACGCAGGTCCACCAGCTGCGCCGGGCCGTCAACGGCACCGGCAGCGATGGCCTGCAGCAGCGGGTCCGGGCTGCGCACCTGGCCGTAATCACAGGCGATGACAGCCGGCAGCCGCCCTGCCCCCCAGAACCACAGGGAATTGACCGAGGCCTTGCCCAGGCCGGCACGCTGCCGGTTGAGCGGGTGCTGGTGCAACAGCACCTGGGTGTCGGACAACAGGCTGCGCCACAAGCGCCCCGGCTCGCCGGCCGGCAGGTGCTCGAACAGGTCATCGCCGAGCACATTGTCGATATCGGCAAACGCCGGCAGTGACAGCTGCGGCGGCAGTTGCAGGTACCAGCGGTCCGGCGCCGGCGTGCTCAGCTGCATGCCGTGCCCGGCAAACACCGGCTGCAGGGCCGCAGCCAGCTCACTGGCCTGCACTGGCTCCAGCGCCAATGCCGGACCATGGGCGAGCATGCGCACGCCCTGCATGTCGGCGGCCACATGGGCCGGGTCGGCGCGCAGCCATACAGACCCGGCCGCATCGCCGGCATCGAGCTGACGGGTCAGCGCGGCCACCGGCCAGCCGGCCTCGGCTGCAAACACCTGGGGAAAGTGGCGGCGCAGCTGCTGGCGGCCATCGCCGCCAGGCAACTGCAGGTCGGCCCGGGCCAGCGCCCGGGCCAGTACCGGCGGCAACGCCGCGCCTTCAAACCGCCCGCTGGCAGGCAGCAGCAACGTCGCCGTGGTCATCACCGTCAATCCAGGTAGGCGACCGAGACAATCTCGTACTCGCGCTGGCCGGCGGGTGCATCAATCACGATCGCATCGCCCTCCAGCTTGCCGATCATCGCCCGTGCCACCGGCGAGGAAATGGCAATCAGCCCCAGCTTGATGTCCGCTTCCAGGTCACCAACGATCTGGTACTTCTTTTCCTCGTCGGTATCCACATCAGCCAGCACCACGGTGGCGCCGAACACCACCTTGTTGCCGACGTTGAGCTTGGCCACGTCGATGATCTCGGCGTTGGACAGCTCGCCTTCCAGCTGCTGGATGCGGCCTTCAATGAAGCCCTGCATTTCACGCGCAGCGTGGTACTCGGCGTTTTCCTTCAGGTCGCCGTGCTCACGCGCCTCGGCGATGGCGTTGATGATTTCCGGACGCTTGACCGACTTCAGGTGTTCAAGTTCCTCACGCAGGCGCTGTGCGCCCTTCAGGGTGATCGGTGCCCTCATGCCTGCAACTCCTTGTGCAGTTCCTGCAGCGACCAGACCGGTCCGGTGCCGCGATGTTCAAGCGACTGCACCAGCGCCTTGGCGCCGGCCACAGTGGTGGAATAGGTAATGCGGTTCTGCAGTGCCTCGCGGCGGATCGAGAACGAGTCGGTGATCGCCGCGCGGCCTTCGGTGGTGTTGACGATATAGGTGATTTCGCCGTTCTTGATCATGTCAACGACATGCGGACGGCCTTCCACCACCTTGTTGACCACGTCACTGGCAATGCCATGGTCAGCCAGCCAGGCCGCGGTGCCACGGGTGGCCACGATGCTGTAACCGGCCGCAATCAGGCCCTGCACGGCCGGCAGCACGCGCGGCTTGTCGCCATCACGCACCGAGATGAAGGCCTTGCCCAACGGCGGCTGCTTGATCGAGGCCGCCTCCTGGGCGCGCGCGAAGGCCGCACTGAAGGTACGACCAACGCCCATCACCTCACCGGTGGAGCGCATTTCCGGCCCCAGGATCGGGTCCACACCCTGGAACTTGGCGAACGGGAAGATCGCTTCCTTCACCGAGTAGTAGGACGGGATGATTTCCTCGGTGGCTCCCTGCTCGGCCAGGGTCTTGCCGGCCATGCAGCGGGCGGCAATCTTGGCCAGCGGCAGGCCGATGGCCTTGGAAACGAACGGCACGGTACGCGAGGCACGCGGGTTCACTTCCAGCAGGAAGACCACGTCGTTGCCATCGGCGTCGGTCTGGATGGCGAACTGGGTGTTCATCAGGCCGACCACCTTCAGCGCCTTGGCCAGCTCGGTGACCTGGCGGCGCAGCTCGGCCTGGGTGGCCGGCGACAGCGAGTACGGCGGCAGCGAGCAGGAGGAGTCACCCGAATGCACACCGGCCTCTTCGATGTGCTCCATCACCCCGCCGATCAGCACGTTGCCATCCTTGTCGCAGATGATGTCCACGTCCGCTTCCACCGCGGCATCGAGGAAGTGGTCCAGCAGCACCGGCGAGTCGTTGGAAACCTTCACCGCCTCACGCATGTAACGGGCCAGGTCGGCTTCGCCGTAGACGATTTCCATCGCCCGGCCGCCCAGCACGTAGGACGGGCGCACCACCAGCGGGAAGCCGATTTCGCGGGCCTGGCTCATCGCCTCGGCTTCGGTGCGGGCAATGCGGTTGGGCGGCTGGCGCAGGCCCAGGTCGTTGACCAGCTTCTGGAAGCGCTCACGGTCTTCGGCCAGGTCGATGGAGTCCGGGCTGGTGCCGATCACCGGCACGCCATTGGCTTCCAGCGCGCGTGCCAGCTTCAGCGGGGTCTGCCCGCCGTACTGCACGATCACACCCTTGGGCTGTTCCAGCTCGACGATTTCCAGCACGTCTTCCAGGGTCAGCGGCTCGAAGTACAGGCGGTCGGAGGTGTCGTAGTCGGTGGACACGGTTTCCGGGTTGCAGTTGACCATGATGGTTTCAAAACCATCCTCGCGCAGGGCCAGCGCCGCGTGCACGCAGCAGTAGTCGAACTCGATGCCCTGGCCGATGCGGTTCGGGCCACCGCCCAGGATCATGATCTTGTCGCGGTTGCTCGGCGCCGCTTCGCACTCGTCCTCGTAGGTCGAGTACAGGTAGGCGGTACCGGTGGCGAACTCACCGGCGCACGAATCCACCCGCTTGTACACCGGGCGCACCTTCAGCGCGCGGCGCAGGGCGCGCACGGCCGACTCGGTGGTGTTGACCAGCTGGGCCAGGCGGGCATCGGAGAAACCGGCACGCTTGAGGGTGCGCAGGAAGGCCTTGTCCAGGCCGTCCAGGCCTACGGCAGCCACCTTCTTTTCCAGCGCGATGATGTCTTCGATCTGGTCCAGGAACCACGGGTCGATATGCGACAGGGCGAAGATGTCTTCCACGCTCATGCCGGCACGGAAGGCATCACCGACGAAGAACAGACGCTCCGGACCCGGGGCCTGCAGCTCGCGCTTCAGGGTGGCGATGTCGTCCTCATTGCCCAGGTCCAGGCCGGTCGGGTCAAAACCCACCTTGCCGGTTTCCAGCCCGCGCAGGGCCTTCTGCATCGACTCGGCGAAGGTGCGGCCCATGGCCATCACCTCACCCACCGACTTCATCTGGGTGGTCAGGCGGGCATCGGCAGCCGGGAACTTCTCGAAGGCAAAACGCGGGATCTTGGTCACCACGTAGTCGATCGACGGCTCGAACGAGGCCGGGGTCAGGCCGCCGGTGATCTCGTTCTTCAGTTCGTCCAGGGTGTAACCCACGGCCAGCTTGGCCGCGACCTTGGCGATCGGGAAGCCGGTGGCCTTGGAGGCCAG
>JBJEWP010000082.1:0-8246 GCA_051885115.1 Stenotrophomonas sp.
GGCATGGCCTCTGCTGCTGCGGCGGTGACCGGTGCGCGCGCCACCACCTTCAATGCTTCCGGCCTGCATCCTGAAACAACGGCACGTTTTGCCAGGGAGAACGGCCTGCCCACGTTCAACCCACAGCAGGTGGTGCGCACTTACCAGGCCAGTGGTGAGGTGCTCAACGACGTGCAGAACGGCTTGCAACGGCTCACCGAGCAACAGCGCAAGGGCTATGGCCTGCTGGCGAATGAAGCCGGCCTGCTGTTGCGCGAGCCCATGATGCAGAAATTGGTCGGCGACAAATTGGGCCAGATGCTGCCGCCGGGTGCACAGACTGCCGCCGCGCAGTTCATTGAACAATTGGCCACTACCAGTGGCCAGGAGGCTCTGCGCAATGTGCCGGTGGCTGTTGGCCAGGTGCATTTTCTGGACCCAAAGATGCGCGATGCCGGTGGCAAGCTGATGGATCGGCCGCGCGCGCCTACCCCCAGCCAGGTGGCCGAACTGGCCGGGCCCCTGTCCAGCGTGCTGCATGCCGCAGGCCAGGGTATGCGTGCCGGGCGCGTGGTCGGTGAACAGGTCGAGCGTGTTGGTACAGGCGTGAGCCATGTGCTGGACAAGGCCGGCGACAGCGCCGAGGCTGTGCTGCGCACGCAGGGCATGGCAATCGGGCAGGTCGTGGAAATGGGCTCCACCACGATGAGCGTGAGCGTAAAGGCGGGCACTACCATCGTGGCACAAGGGCAGCAGCTGCTCGGCCAGATCGAAAGTGCCAAACACCGTGTGGATGGCAGGCTTGCCAGTGATGGATTGTCGCTGCTGGCGCGTGGTGCCAGCCTGTTTGGTCAGGATGAACTGGCCAAGGAGTTGCAAGGCAAGGCCGAGTCCGCCCGCACCAGTTACCAGCATAAAGCTGCCGAGGCGGTCGGGCAGGCTCAGCAAAGTGCGCAGAGCACCCGTGCCTGGGGTCTGCAGCAGGCTGGTGCCATTGATCACAGCGGGCAGTGGGTGTCTGGCAAGTTGCGCGATGGCTATGCCACCGCCGGTGCCCACGTGAACCGTGGTTATGACCTTGCCGGGCAGCAGGTGACGGTCATCACCGAGAAGGCTCCGGTGGTGTTGGCAGCCGGGGGGGGAATTGTGGCGGCCGTCGATGAGGCAGGCAGAACCCACATGCCCTCGGGAAAACAGCCGATGGCGGGCTACAACCTGGCACAGACCGGAACGCTTGCAATGCAGGTGGGGCCTGCATTCACCGAGGCAACGGCACGCCACGGCATGGTCGAAACCGTGATTCCCAGCCTGGATGCCAACCTGGCTGCGCAGGAGGCGCAGGCAAGGAAGTTGATCGAGCAGGGGCAGCGTACCGCGCCAGAAGCGCCCACCAGTGCCAGCCTTGATGAGGTCGGGACCATCCGTTCGTTGGTTGGCATCAATGACCCGGCTCACCAGGATTACAGGCCCTTCTTCAAAGGGGCGCAGGCCGGTGTGTACGCCATCGACGCGCAGTTCAACCACCCATCTGACCTATGCAGTGAGCAGCTGGCCGGCGCATTGGCCGCCAAGGCCAAGCAGGATGGCTTGCACTCCATTCAGAGTGTGGTGTTGAGCAACGACGGCACGCGCTGCTTTGCAAGCGACACGCCGGACCCGACGGCCTTCAATCGCCAGTTGGCTTATGTGGATGTGTCCCAGGGTCGCCAACAACCGCTCAGCGTCAGCACGGAACAGGTGGCCGAGGTCAATCGCCAACAGGCACACAGCGCCCTATCACAGCCGCCGGTTGGGTTGGACACGCAGCATGAACAGGAGCAGCAAAACGCGCGTCGGATGGGGTAAGTGGCATGAAGGGGGTAACACGACCTGCTTGGCGGGGCCATCCATGCCAGCAGGAATGCTGCCACTTTGCTTGTGGGTTCCCACGGCATGGGGCATGCGCTACAGTGCCACGGTGCTCATTCTGACGACATCGCGTATTTTTTCTTCCGCTCGCCGTGGTTGGCGATGGTGGCCCGTAGCCGTCGTCCGTCGATCCACTGTCGTTTCCCGGAAGGAAAACTCCCTTGTCCACGCTCTCGCAGTTCCTGCAGCAGGCCGCTGAAGGCCATACCCGTATCCCGCTTGTCCGTGAAGTGCTGTCCGACCTGGACACGCCGCTGTCGGTCTATCTGAAGCTGGCCAACGGCCCCAATACCTACCTCTTCGAATCGGTCCAGGGCGGTGAACGCTTTGGCCGCTATTCGATCATCGGCCTGCCCGCGCGCCGGGTGTACCGGTTCTTCGGCCATACGCTGGAAGTGGTGGACGACGGCGAGGTGGTGGAAAGCCGTGAGGTGGCCGATCCGCTGGCCGAGGTCGAGGCCCTGCGCACCGCGCACTGCGTGCCACGTCTGCCGCAACTGCCGGGCTTTACCGGCGGCCTGGTGGGGTGGTTCGGCTTTGAATGCATCGGCTTCATCGAGCCGCGCCTGAGTGGCCCGGCCGGGCGTGACGAGCTGGGCACGCCGGACATTCTGCTGATGCTCTCCGAAGAGCTGGCCGTGTTCGACAACCTCAAGGGCCGCCTGTATCTGATTACCCATGCCGAGCCGGCGCAGGACAACGCCTGGCAGGCCGGGCAGGCGCGTCTGGATGCGCTGACCGCCCGTCTGCGTGACCAGGGCGTGGCCTATCCGGCACCGATCACCTCGCAGGTGCTGGACGAGGCCGATTTCGTTTCCGGTTTCACCCACCAGGGCTTCATCGAGGCAGTGCGCACCTGCAAGGAGCACATCGTTGCCGGTGACATCTTCCAGGTGGTGCTGAGCCAGCGCCTGAGCGTGCCGTTCAATGCCCGCCCGGTGGATGTGTACCGCGCCCTGCGTGCGCTCAACCCCTCGCCGTACATGTATTTCCTGGATGTGGGTGAGCTGCAGGTGGTGGGGTCCTCGCCGGAAATCCTGGTGCGCCTGCAGGACGGCAAAGTGACCGTGCGCCCGATCGCCGGCACCCGCCCGCGCGGGGCCACGCCAGAGCAGGACCAGGCGCTGGAAGTGGAGCTGCTGGCCGACCCCAAGGAGCGCGCCGAGCACGTGATGCTGATCGACCTGGGGCGCAACGATGTCGGCCGTATCTCCAAGGCCGGCACGGTGGCGGTGGGCGAGCAGTTCGTGATCGAGCGCTACAGCCATGTCATGCACATCGTCAGCGAGGTCACCGGTGAGTTGAACGACAACCTCAGCTACACCGATGTGCTGCGCGCGGCCTTCCCGGCCGGCACCGTGTCCGGTTCGCCCAAGGTGCGGGCGCTGGAGATCATCCGTGCGCTGGAGCCGGTCAAGCGCAACGTGTATGCCGGCAGCATCGGCTACATCGGCTGGCACGGTGATGCCGATACCGCCATTGCGATCCGCACCGCGGTGATCAAGGACGGCCGCCTGCACGTGCAGGCCGGCGCCGGCATCGTCTACGACTCCGACCCGCAGAAAGAGTGGGAAGAAACCATGAACAAGGGCCGCGCACTGTTCCGTGCCGTGGCCCAGGCCGCCAAGGGGCTGTGAGGCAACGTCATGCTCTTGATGATCGACAACTACGACAGCTTCACCTTCAACCTCGTGCAGTACTTCCAGCAGCTGGGTGCCGACGTGCACGTGGTGCGCAATGACGTCATGCGCGTGGAAGACATTGCCGCGCTGAAGCCGGACCAGATCGTGATTTCGCCCGGCCCGGGCAACCCGGACCAGGCCGGCGTTTCGCTGGCGGTGATCGAACAGCTGGGCCCGCACATCCCCTTGCTGGGTGTGTGCCTGGGCCACCAGGCCATCGGCCAGGTGTTCGGTGGCCATGTGATCCGTGCGGGGCGGATCATGCACGGCAAGACCTCGGCCATGCGCCACCACGGCCGCGGCGTGTTCGCCGGCTTGCCCGATGGCTACACCGCCACCCGCTACCACTCGCTGGTGGTGGACAAGGACCGCCTGCCGGACTGCCTGGAAATCACCGCCTGGACCGAGAACGAGGACGGTTCGATGGAAGAGGTGATGGGCCTGCGCCACAAGACCCTTCCCATTGAGGGTGTGCAGTTCCATCCCGAGTCGGTGCTGACCGAACACGGCCATGCCTTGCTGAAGAACTTCCTGAACGGTGTGCGCTGATGGAGCCGTCGCAGCTGCTGCTGTTCCTGTTGGCAGGCTGGGTACTCAACCTCACCCCGGGACCGGATGTGCTGTACATCATCAGCCAGTCGCTGCGCCGTGGGCGCAAGGCCGGTTTTGCTGCGGTGGCCGGAATCAGTGCCGGTTGCCTGGTGCATGTGCTGGTGGCCGCTCTGGGTGTGGGCATGCTGCTGGCCGCCTCGGCCACGGCGTTTACCGTGCTCAAGTGGGCCGGTGCGGCTTACCTGTTGTGGAGTGGGCTGCGTCTGCTGCGCACCCCGGCCGGGCAATCGCCCTTGCACACCGATGCAGGCGGTGCAGGGGAGACGGGCTCGCTGTGGAGAGTGTTTGCCGGTGGCTTTTTGACCAACGTGCTCAACCCCAAGGTGGTCATCTTCTTCCTGGCTTTCGTGCCGCAGTTCATCGCCCCGCAGGTGGAAAACAAGTCGCTGGCCTTTGCCGTGCTGGGCCTGCTGTTCACGGTCAATGCGTTGCCGGTCAATGCGGCCTGTGTGCTGCTGGCCGGCTGGGCCCGGCGCAGTGCGGCGGTGGCGCGTGGCATGCACTGGCTGGACCGTCTGGCCGGTGTGCTGTTCATCGGTTTCGGCCTGCGTCTGGCCATGACTGCGCGGCCATCGGCATGAGTGGCCAGGGCAATGGCGGCAACCCGCTGCAGCTGTACAGGGTGATGCTCGGCGGCCGTGCGCCGCGGGCCACGGTGGAGCTGCATGACGTGGTGTTCGCCATCGGCAGCGACCTGCAAAGCCTGTACGGGCAGCTGCGCCAGGCCTGGTTCGGCCACAGCACCGGCCTGCACATCGATGCCTGGCAGGTGATTGCCGGGGTGGATGGCTGGCGCGTACGGCTGGATGAGGCTGCGCCGGGTCCAGCGGCGCCGAAGCTGTTCTTCGTCAACCTGGGCGGCTATGTCGCCGGGCAGTTCGGTGAAGAGCACCGCTACGAGCTGGTGGTGGCCGCTGATGCCGCCGCGGCCAAGGCCACGGCGCTGGCACGCATTCGCGCCGAAAGCTGGGACAAGCCCCATCGCGATGCCCTGGTGGAGGTGGATGACTGCCTGCACATCGGTGCCATCGGCCGCCTGCACGTGCACCTGGAGCGCGGTGATTACACCGAGCAGCCGGTGCTGTGCGATTACATCGTCTTGAACTGAAGGAGTTGTCCATGGCCATCACCCCACAACAGGCCCTGCAGCGCACCATCGAGCACCGCGAGATCTTCCACGACGAAATGGTCGAGCTGATGCGCCAGATCATGAGTGGGCAGGTCTCGCCGCTGATGACCGCGGCCATCCTCACCGGCCTGCGGGTGAAGAAGGAAACCGTCGGCGAGATTGCCGGGGCGGCGCAGGTGATGCGCGAGTTCTCGCGCAAGGTCGAGGTGGCCGACACCAGCAGCCTGGTCGATATCGTCGGCACCGGTGGTGATGGCGCCAACACCTTCAACATTTCCACCGCCAGCACCTTTGTCATTGCCGCTGCCGGCGGCAAGGTGGCCAAGCATGGCGGGCGCAGCGTTTCCTCCAAGAGCGGCAGCGCCGATGCTTTCGAGGCCCTGGGCGCGGCGATCGAGCTGGAACCGGCCCAGGTGGCGCAGTCGATCGAGCAGGCCGGCATCGGCTTCATGTACGCGCCGATCTTCCACCCGGCCATGAAAGTGGTGGCCCCGGTACGCCGCGAGATGGGCGTGCGCAGCATCTTCAACATCCTTGGGCCGCTGACCAACCCGGCCAGTGCACCGAACATCGTCATGGGCGTGTTCCATCCCGACCTGGTCGGCATCCAGGCCCGCGTGCTGCAGCAGCTGGGCGCGCAGCGGGCGCTGGTGGTCTGGGGCCGTGACGGCATGGACGAGATCTCGCTGGGCGCGGCCACCTATGTTGGCGAGCTGCGCGATGGCAAGGTCATCGAATACGACATCCACCCGGAGGATTTCGGCCTGGCCATGTCGGCCAGCCGCAACCTGGCCGTGGATGGCCCGGAGCAGTCCATCGCCATGTTGCGCGGCGTGCTGGACAACCAGCCCGGCCCGGCGCGTGACATTGTTGCCCTCAATGCCGGTGCTGCCCTGTATGTGGGGGGCGTGGCCAGCTCCATTGCCGATGGCCTGGCCCGGGCGCAGGCAGTGATTGCCGATGGCAGCGCCCGCGCCCGTCTGCATGCCTTTGTTGCCACCACCCGCCAGCTGGCCGGTCTGGCTTGATCACTCGCGCCTCGCGGCGCCCCGTTTTGCAGGAACCATGCGATGAGCGACATCCTCAACACCATCCTGGCGCGCAAGGCCGAAGAAGTGGCTGCCCGCCGTGCCGCCGTGCCGCTGGCGCAGCTGCAGGCCCGCCTGGCCGATGCGCCGCCGTTGCGCGGCTTTGCCCGTGCCCTGCACGAGAGCATTGCCAACGGCGAACCGGCGGTGATTGCCGAGGTCAAGAAGGCCAGCCCGTCCAAGGGGGTGATCCGCGCCGACTTCCGCCCGGCCGAGATCGCCATGAGCTATGAAATGGGCGGCGCCAGTTGCCTGTCGGTGCTCACCGATGTGGATTTCTTCCAGGGCAGCGACGCCTACCTGCAGCAGGCGCGCCAGGCCTGCAGCCTGCCGGTGCTGCGCAAGGACTTTGTCATTGACCCCTACCAGATCGTCGAAGCCCGGGTGCTCGGCGCCGACTGCATCCTGCTGATCGTCTCGGCGCTGGATGACCAGCAGCTGGCCAGCCTGGCCAATACCGCACTGGAGCTGGGCATGGACGTGCTGGTGGAAGTGCACGATGTGGACGAGCTGGAGCGCGCGCTGCAGGTGCCGGTGCCGCTGATCGGCATCAACAACCGCAACCTGCGCACCTTCGAGGTCAGCCTGGACAACACCTCGGGCATGAAGCACATGGTTCCGGCCGACCGTCTGCTGGTGACCGAAAGCGGCATCACCGGCCCGGCCGATGTGGCCCGGATGCGCGCCGAAGGGGTCAATGCGTTCCTGGTTGGCGAGGCCTTCATGCGCTTTGACGAGCCCGGTGTCGGCCTGCGTGAGCTATTCTTCAGTGCATGAGTGACGCTTATCCGCCGCCGCGGGCTGATGCCCCGTTAGTCGTTTTCGATTTCGACCACACCCTGTACGACGGGGATTCGGGCAGCCATCTGTTTGCGTGGCTGCTCAAGCGCAACCCCTTGCGCCTGGCCGCGGCCGTGCTGGCCACGCCGCTGCTGGGGCCGCTGGTGGCGATGCTGCCGACCCGGCGACGGGGCATTTCCGGTTATGTGTGGATTGCAACCTTCGGCCTGCATGGGGCGCGCCAGTTCAACCGCATCATCGACCAGTACGTGCACCGGCACGAGGCCCACATCCGTGCCCGTCTGTTGCCGCAGGCGCTGGACGTGTTCAAGGCCCACCGCGATGCCGGCGACCGCGTGGTCGTGGCCACCGGTGCGCCGCCGGAGCTGGCGCGGGAGATCCTGCGCTTTGTCGCCCAGCACGAAGTGCCGGTGATCGGCAGCGAGGTCGGGCCGCGGGCCGGGGCGATGATCGCCACCCGTCACTGCCACAACGAAGAAAAGATGCGCATGCTGCGCGAGCGTGGCTACGCCAACATCGAGCGCTCCTACACCGATTCCAGCGCCGACCTGCCGCTGCTGCTGGCCGCGCGCTCGCCGGTGGTGGTCAACCCCAAGCCGGGCAAGGTGGAATTCTTCCGCCGGGTGCTGCCGCCGGGCACCCCGATCCTCAACTGGGGCTGCGTGCAACGGGGCGGCGACAAGGCCTGAGGCAATCCCGGTGTGGCAGGCCGCGCCCGGTTGCCCAGCTGCTCGCTGAGGAAATCGATGGCGGTGGCTGCCCGTGCCGACACCACCGTGTTGCGGCAGTAGACCGCGTTGACCGGCTGGGTGGCGCCGCTGTGGTGTTCGGCCAGCACTTCGACCAGGTTGCCGCTGGCGCTGTCGGCATCGCTGGAGAATCCGGACAGGCAGGCCAGTCCCTGGTCATGCGCCGCCAGCTGGCGCAGGACCTCGCCGCTGCGGCGTACAGGCTGGGGCGGGCGTGGAATTGCCGGCTGTCACCATCACGCAGGGGCAAGCGGTTCAACGAGTCGGCTCGCTGAAGCCCAGCAGCTGGTGCCCGGCC
>JBJEWP010000082.1:8346-10874 GCA_051885115.1 Stenotrophomonas sp.
CACGATCCGCTGGCGTGAGTGGAGCAGCAAGCCTGCTGCGCAGGCTGGAGTCATTCAATGGGCCAAAGCGGATGGCCAGGTCGATGCGCCGTTCCAGCAGGCCCGCATGGCCTTCATGGCTGTTCAGTTCCAGCACCACCTGGGGGTAGCGCTGGCGGTAGCAGCCGACCACCGGGCCAGCCGGTGCAGGATGAAGGCGTGGCCGCACCCACCCGCAGTGGTCCGGAAGGCTGGCCCAGGGGCTGGGTCACGCGTTGCCGGGCCTGTTGCAGCGCGCCAGGATGGCGCGGGTCTCCTTCAGGAATACGCAGCCCTCGTCGGTCAGGTCCAGCCGGCGTGTTGTCCGCCGCAACAAGCTGGTCTGCAGCTTCTCTTCCAGCCGGCCGAGCAGGCGGCTTGCCGGGGACACCGGCTGTTCCAGTACCTGCGTGGCGCGGATCATTGAACCAGCGTCGACCACTGCGATGGGGGGCGGCTGCGTTCGCCATGATTCCGCCGTTGCAGATGTGGGTGATGCCTGCGGCGCCGGCGCTCCCGGGCTGGCGTTCTCGATCATGTGGGGGTCTTCAACCAGGGCCATGCCGCGGCACCGGTGGCCGATGCCTTGCTGGTCATGTGTACGTTGTTGCTGGTGGCCGGCCCGGCCTGATCGCTGCGCCGTCGGCAGCGGGCCGGGTTGTGTGGCGGTGGCTCAAACCAGTGGTGGGTGCGGTTCGGGTGGCGTGCTCAGCCCCGGCCCTGCCAGTGCAGCAGGGCAACCACGATGTTGTAGCTGCTGATCAGCAGCACCAGCACGCCCACCGCCACCAGCACCCATTGCTCGCGCACCCGTTTGACCAGAATGGCGGCCAGCGGGGCGGCGAGCATGCCGCCGATCAGCAGCCCGGCGACCACTTCCAGGTGGGCAATGCCCATGGTCAACAGGAAGGTCAGCGAGATGGACAGGGTGACCACGAATTCAGCCGCATTCACCGTGCCGATGGTGGTACGGGCCTGGCCACCACGGGCCAGCAGGGTAGAGGTGGCCACCGGACCCCAGCCACCACCGCCACTGGCGTCAAGCAGACCGGCGACAAAGCCGAGCAGGCCCACGCGCCGGACCTGGCCACGGGGCATCAACTTGCCGGCCGCGCGCAGCAGGATCAGCAGGGCCAGAATGAACAGGTACAGGTAGATCAATGGCCGGATGATCGTGGCCGGCAGCTGGGTCAGGACATAGGCGCCGCAGATGCCACCCAGGGCGCCGGCGCCGGCGAGGCGGATGAACAGGCGTTTGTCGACATTGCCGGCCACCAGATGGGACAGGCCGGAGGCGCCGGTGGTGAACACTTCAGCGCTGTGGACGGCGGCACTCACTGCCGCTGGCGGTACGCCCAGGCTGAGCAGTACCGAGGACGATACCAGGCCGAAGGCCATGCCCAGGGCACCATCGACCAGCTGTGCGCCCAGGCCGATCAGGATGAACCAGTAAAACAGCTCGCTTGTTGGCTCCATCAGTGCTGCCGTTGCCCCCGGGCCGGCAACACGCCGGAGTCCTCAGCGCGTACCGTACAGCACCACGGTCTTGCCGCGGGCATGCAGCACGCCATCGATCTGCAGCTTTTTCAGCACGCGGCCGGCCATTTCACGCGAGCAGCCGACCAGGCGGGCCAGTTCCTGGCGCGAGACCCGCAGCTGGGTCCCCTGGGGGTGGCTCATGGCTTCGGGCTCTTCGGCCAGGTCGTGCAGGGTACGCACGATACGGTCGGAGACATCCAGGAACGCCAGGCGGCTGGCCTTGCGGCTGGTGTGCAGCAGGCGTTTGGAGATCTGCGAGCCGATGGCATACAGAATGCGCGACGCATCCGGGGCCAGCGGGCCCTGGAACAGCTGGTGCAGGCGCTCGTAGCTGACTTCGGCCAGCTCGCAGGTGGCACGGGTACGCAGGATCACCTCGCGCGCGTCTGACTCGATGAACAGGCCCATCTCGCCGACAAACTCACCCGGGCCGAAGTAGCCCAGGACCAATTCACGATCATCCTCCTCTTCAGCAATGATGCTGACCGAGCCGCTGATCACGTAGTACAGCGTCCCGGCCGGATCACCCGGGCGGAAGACGTCGGTACGGGTCGGGTAGCGGCGGCGATGGCTGTAGGCCAGAAAGCGCTCGACGGTGGCGTTGTCGAGCATCAATGGGCTTGTCGTAATACGCACGGCAGACACGATGTGGGCGTTCCCTGTATTCATGGTGACTTCACGGCGGGGATTCTGCAGCTTAACCGGCGATAGTGACAGCGGCAAACCGTGCGGCGGCGCACGGATTGGTCAGGACGATGCGGTTATGCAGGTTTTTCAGTGGTTTGGCTGACTGGCCGGCAATCAATCGCCATAGCACGTTCCGCTGCGCCGATGTTTGCCCCATAATGCCCCCCCTCTTTCCCCAACTACAGGAACCACGCCCGTGGTCAAGCCGTTGCCTCGCCTGAGGCTGCAGGGTTTCAACAACCTCACCAAGGCGCTGAGCTTCAACATCTATGACGTCTGCTACG
>JBJEWP010000083.1:0-10823 GCA_051885115.1 Stenotrophomonas sp.
GCGTTCTGCTGGGTGGTCTCGTCCATCTGCATCACGGTCTGGCTGACCTGCTCGATACCGGCGCTCTGCTCCTGCGAGGCGGCGCTGATCTCGGCCATGATGTCGGTCACCCGCTGCACGCCGGTGATGATGTCTTCCATGGTGCTGCCGGCCTGGCGGACCAGGGTCGAACCGGCACTGACGCTGCTGACCGAATTGTCGATCAGGGTCTTGATCTCCTTGGCCGCATCGGCACTGCGCTGGGCCAGGGTGCGCACTTCGGTGGCAACCACGGCAAAGCCCCGGCCCTGTTCGCCGGCACGGGCCGCTTCCACCGCCGCATTCAAGGCCAGGATGTTGGTCTGGAAGGCGATGCCGTCAATGACCCCGATGATGTCGGCAATGCGCTGCGAGGACTGCTCGATGCTGTCCATGGTCTGTACCGCCTGGCGCACCACCTCGCCGCCGTCACCGGCCACCTTGGCCGCACCGATGGCCAGCTGGTTGGCCTGGCGGGCATGTTCGGCGTTCTGGCGCACGGTGGAGGTCAGCTCTTCCATCGAGGCGGCGGTTTCTTCCAGGTTGGCCGCCTGCAACTCGGTACGCCGCGACAGGTCCTGGTTGCCGCTGGCAATCTCGCCGGCAGCGGTGTTGATGCTCAGGGTGGCGTGCTGGATGCGCGAGATGATCTGGGTGAGCTGGCTGACGGTGGTGTTGGCGTCATCGCGCATGGTGGCGAACACGCCTTCGAAACGGCCGTCCATGCGTGCGGTCAGGTCGCCGGCGGCAATGGCCTTGAGCAGCTGCGACAACTGCGCCAGGTTGCCATCGGACGTGGCCATCAGCTGGTTGAGGTCGGCCACCATGTCGTGGAAGCCGAACTGGAAACGGTTCTCATCGCCACGGGCACTGAAGTCACCGCGCACAGCAGCCTGGCTGAGCGAGGAGATCTGGCCGCTGATGGCCAGCAGGTTGGCCTTGACCATGTCCATGGTGGTACACAGCGCGGCCTTCTCGCCGGGCAGGCGGATGAAGTCTTCGCTGAGGTCACCGATGGCATAGCGGCTCATCAGTGCGCTGACCGCGTTGGCCGCATCAATGTGGCTGCCGACCAGGGCATTGGTCTCGGCCACCATCAGTGCATAGTCACCGGGGAACTGGCTGGCATCGGTACGGTAGCTGATGCGGCCGGCATCGTGCTGACGGGCCATTTCGCGCTGGGCGTTGATCACCTTGCCCAGCTGGTCCTGCATCTGCGCCATGCTGCGCAGCAGCTGGCCGGATTCGTCGTTGGACTGGACCTGGATCGGGTTGTCCAGCTTGCCACGGGCAATGGCATGGGCCACGCGGCTGGCACTGTGCAGCGGGGTGACAATGGCACGCGAGATGACCCAGCCCAGGGCAATGGCCAGCAGCACCAGCACCGACATCACCACCAGCATCACCAGCACCGTGCTGCGGTAGATCTGCCCGGTGGCGCTGACCTGCTTGTCGAGCATGCCGATGTTGTAATCGGCCAGCTTCTTGACTGCAGCGAACAGCGCATAGCGTGCCGCACTGGAGTCGGTGCTGGAAATTTCCTCGGCGCCGACGTGGTCACGCTGTTGCAACGCTTCGTCCACACGCTGATGGGCGGCGAAGTAGCGCTGGCGGGCTTCCTTGACCACCTCGTACAGGGCTTTTTCCTCGGCACTCACGTCACCGGGGATGTCGTTGTAGGCCTGTTCGGCCTGCTCGATGGTCTTGCGCGCCGCATCGGCCTGGGCAATGAAGCTGTCGGCCGCCTGCGGGTCGCTGTCACGGGCAATGCGGGCCAGCTCGAAGGTGCGGAATTCACCCAGGCTGGCACGCATTTCGCCCAGGTGTTCGACGGCGGGCATCCAGTTGTCGCGGATCTGCTCCAGCTGCGTATTCAGCGCCGACAGGCGGGCCAGGGCCAGACCGCCCAGGGCCAGGGTCATCAGGGTGGTGACGGTGAAGGCGATGGTCAGCTTGCGCGCAATCGGCAGGTCAAAAAACCACTTCATCGGAATCTTGTTTCCAGACAGTACGGGGAGGGGGCGCGCACGCCGCTGCGTGGGAGGCAGCAGCGCTGGCGGGAGTGGTAACGGCCGCAATCACGCCGACTTGACCTATCTCCCGGATTTTTTGAATGTAGAAATGTATATTCAAATCAATGAATTACGTTGCCCTGGCCTAATTCCGGCCATCGCCGGGGGCAAACGCAACGACCCCGCCGGTGAGGGCGGGGTCGCTTGTGGGTGCTATCCGTGCGGGCTCAGGCGATGGCAGGCGTGTGCCCGGGCTGGGTGCGGAACACAGCCACCGCTGCGTTCAGGGCAATGGCCTGCTGCTGCATGGCATTGGCTGCGGCGGCGGCTTCCTCGACCAGGGCGGCATTTTGCTGGGTGGTCCGGTCCATCTGGATCACCGTCTGGTTGACCTGTTCAATGCCGCTGCCCTGCTCGCGCGAAGCGTCGGCGATATCGGCCATGATCGCGGTCACGCGCTCGACCGAGGCAATGATCTGACTCATCGTGGTGCCGGCCTGACGCGCGCGCGCGCTGCCATCGGCGACCTGGTCCACCGAGCCCTGGATCAACTGCTTGACCTCGCGCGCGGCCGATGCAGAACGCTGGGCCAGCAGGCGCACCTCGCCGGCGACCACGGCAAAACCGCGCCCCTGCTCACCGGCACGGGCCGCTTCCACCGCGGCATTGAGAGCCAGGATATTGGTCTGGAAGGCGATGCCATCGATCACCGCGATGATGTCCACGATGCGCCGCGACGCGGTCTCGATCCGGGCCATGGTGTCCACCACCTGGTCCACCACCTGGCCGCCCTGGCTGGCCACCTGCTGGGCGCCGATGGACAGCTCGTTGGCCAGACGGGCCGACTCGGCGTTCTGCTGCACGGTGGAGGTCAGCTCCTCCATCGAGGCGGCGGTCTCCTCCAGGTTGGCGGCCTGCTGCTCGGTGCGCCGGGACAGGTCGGCATTGGCGCTGCTGATCTCGCTGGCGGCTTGTTCGATGTTCAGGCTGGCCTGCTGGATGCCGCCGATGATCCCGGTGAGGTTGCTGGCGGTGTGGTTGGCGTCATCACGCATGCGCGCAAACACGCCGTGGTGGTCGCCGCTGATGCGGGTGGTGAGGTCGCCGGCGGCGATGGCCTGCAGCAGCCGGGAGATGTCCTGCAGGCTGTCACCGGTGCCGGCCATCAACTGGTTGAGCTGTTCGACCATGGCGGCAAAGCCGAAGCGGAAGCGCGCGCTGTCGCCACGCACGCTGAAATCACCGGCCGCCGCGGCCCGGGACAGGCGGGTGATCTCCGCACTGATCGCCTGCAGGTTGGTTTTCACTTCGCGCATGGCCGAGGTCAGCGCCGCCTGCTCGCCGGGCAGGGCCGGCGGGTCGGCTTCCAGGTTGCCCACCGCATAGTCACCGGCCAGGCCGGCAATCAGCTCGGCAGTGTGCACATGGCGTTCGGCCAGGGTGTTGACCTGCTGCGCCATCAGGCCGTATTCGCCGGGCATGCCGGCGGTGTCGATGCGCGCGCTGACCGTGCCGGCCTGGTGTTCGATGCACAGCTGGCCGGTGGCCTGGATCACCCCGTGCAGCTGCTGCTGCATGCGGCCCATGCTGCGCAGCAGCTGGCCCGGTTCGTCAGCTGCCGCGGTGCTGGTGTCATTGTCCAGCAGGCCGTCGGCAATGCGTTCGGCCACGCCGGTGGCGCGGCGCAGCGGGTTGATGATGTTGCTGCCGATGAACCAGGACAGGGCAAACACCAACAGCACCATCAACCCGCCGCTCACTGCCATCACCAGGGTGAAGGACATGGCCTGCTGCTGCACGTCCTTGACGTAGGCGCCGGTGCTGGTGGCCCAGCCCCAGGGGGCGAAGGGCATGGCATAGGCGATGCGGTCCACCGGCGGTTCGTCCTTGGACTGGCGCGACAGGTAGACCACCTCGCCGCCACCGCTGCGTGCGGCCGCCGCCAGCAGGCTGTTGTACTGCACTCCGGCCTCGTCGGTGTAATCGGCCAGGGCGGTGCCGGCGCGCTCGCGCCGGAACGGATGCATCACCATGGTGTCATCGCGGGTATCGAGCAGGGTGTAGTACATGCCGCTGGACGGTGCGCGCAGGTTGGCCAGGGTCTGGATCGCCTGGGCCTGGGCCTGCTCCAGGCTCAGCTGGCCGTTGTCGACCAGTGCGGCGTAGTGTTCCAGCACGCTGTTGCCGGCTTCAGTGTGTGCATGCACGGTGGCCAGGCGGGTGTCGTACAGGTCCAGGTACTGGATGCGGGCGGCCACCACCGCCAGTGCAATCACCCCCAGGGCAATCAGGGCGGTGAGCAGGTTGAGCTTGCGGCGTACCGAGATGTTGTTGATGTAGCCGGTCCACAGACGGTGCAGTTTCATGGTCATTGTCGCGCTTGTTGCAGCAGGCCGCAGCCTGGGGGGGTAACAAAAAACAGCAAGCCCCGACCAGGCCGGGGCTGTGCTGGATCAGAACTCCTGCCAGTCCTCATCACCGGCGGCCACCGGCTCGCGCACCAGGCCCTGGGCACGTGCACGCGGCGGGGCGGGACGGCTGGGAGCTGCTGGCGGAGTGGCGGCCGGACGGGCCGCGGCCACCCGCGGTGTGGTGCTGCCGACCTTTTCCAGCTTGAACATGGACACTGCCTGGCTGAGCTGGCCGGCCTGCTCCTCCATGGCACGGGCGGCGGCGGTGGCCTCTTCGACCAGGGCAGCGTTGCGCTGGGTGGTCTGGTCCATCTGGGTCACGGTCTGGCTGACCTGCTCGATGCCGCTGCTCTGTTCCTGCGAGGCGGCACTGATCTCGGCCATGATGTCGGTCACCCGCTGTACCGAGACGACAATCTCGGCCATGGTGGCGCCGGCCTGGTTGACCAGCACCGAGCCATCGGCGACCTTGCCGACCGAGTCATCGATCAGCCCCTTGATCTCCTTGGCGGCAGCGGCAGAGCGCTGGGCCAGGGTACGGACCTCGGCGGCAACCACGGCAAAGCCACGACCCTGTTCACCGGCACGGGCCGCTTCCACCGCGGCGTTCAGGGCCAGGATGTTGGTCTGGAAGGCGATGCCGTCAATCACGCTGATGATGTCGCTGATCTTGCGCGAAGACTGCTCGATGCCGCTCATCGTGCTGACCATCGACTGCGCCACCTGGCCGCCCTTGGCGGCGACATCGGCGGCACCGACGGCCAGCTGGTTGGCCTGGCGGGCATGCTCGGCGTTCTGGCGCACGGTGGAGGTCAACTCTTCCATCGAAGCGGCGGTTTCTTCCAGGTTGGCCGCCTGCTGTTCGGTGCGCTGGGACAGGTCCTGGTTGCCGCTGGCAATCTCGCTGGAGGCCAGGCTGATCTGGCTGGCGGCCTGCTGGATGCGGCCGACGATGTCGGCCAGCCGGGTGGCCGTGGCATTGGCGTTGTCGCGCATCTGCGCAAACACGCCGTGGAAGTCACCTTCCATGCGCGCGCCAAGGTCGCCATCGGCCAGGCCGGTGAGCAGGCCGGACAGCTCGCCCATGGCCACCGAATTGGCATCGAGCAGGCGGTTGAGGTTGCTGGCCATGCCCAGGTGGAAGCCCTGCTTGCCGTCGGTGGCGATACGGCGGTCCAGACGGCCTTCGGCGGCGGCGGAAATCACTTCGGCCAGCTCGTCCTCGACCAGCACATCGTCGGTGCGGTCATTCCATTCGACGAAGAAGCCGATCAGCTGGCCGTGCTCATCGGTGATGGAGCTGATGTTCTGGCTGATGTGGCACAGGCGGCCATCGGCGGCCGGATAGGCCAGCTGGCGCTGCACGAAACCGCTGCGGGTGAGCTGGGCCACGATCTGCTCATCCACGCTCAGGTCCGGCTCCAGCGCCGCCACCTTCTGCCCGAGCAGCTGCTCCACCGTGTTGCCATTGACCAGTTGACGGTGGAAATACTCCTGACGTGCGGTCAGCAGGCGGCTCAGGGCCGGGTTGCAGAACACGATCTGCAGGTTGGCATCGGCCAGGTAGACCGGGGTACTGGAGGCTTCCAGCGCATTGCGGATGCGCAGGTTTTCTGCTGCCACGCGGGCATCGTTGTCGATCCGCTCGCGCAGGTCATGCTGCATCCGCGCCATGGCCCGCATCAGCTCGGCCACTTCGTCCTTGCCTTCGGCACTGATCTGGCCGTTGAGGTTGCCGTTGGCGACATCGTTGGTGATCTGCACCGCACCGCGCATGCGCGACACCAGCGAGCGCACGAACAGCAGCACCAGTACCGAGCCCAGGGCCAGGCTCAGCAGCAGCGAGACCAGCAGGCCTGCCAGAGAACGGTTGTAGGCGCTTTGCCCATCACGTTGTGCCTGCAGGGCGTTGCTGGCTTCCTGTGCGGCCAGCTGCTCCAGGGTGTCGCGTGCAGTGACATGCTTGAGGCGGGTGTCGGTGACAAAGACATCGATGGCATCGTCACCCAGATCCAGCTCGACCAGCTCACGTACGTCCTGATAGGACTTGCTGGCTTCCTGCCACTGGGCAACGAACTGATTGAATCTGGCTTCCTCGTCGCTGCCGGCCACCTGCCGGGCCAGCAAGGCCATGTTTTCTTCCACGGCAGTGGCACGCTGCGTTGCGAACTGTACTCCTGACTGCTTGATCTCGTCACTGGCCCGGACCAGGGTCTGGTAGACGTTGCTGCGGTACTCGCTCAGGTCGGCACGCATGGTGCCAATGAGCTGCATGCGGACCATGTTCTTTTCGGCCAGGCTGGTGCTGGCCTGGTTGATGCGTGCCATGCCGTTCCATGAGATTGCTGCCTGCACCAGCATCAGCGCGATGATGATGGCGAAGGTCAGCAGCAGGCGTGGGCCGAGCTTGAGCGTGTTGAACCATTGCATCGGGTTTCTCCGAAGGCATCGATGACATCACTGCCCCGGACCACCCGGGGCAGTGCCGGGTGATTACTTGATGGTGGCCAGCTTGATGGCCGCCGGTGAGACCACTTCGATTTCCGCGCGCGAGGCATCACGGGCAATCCGGCCGCTGACACAGATGGTCTTGCCCTGCAGGCTTTCCGGGGCGAAGTCGAAATTTGCGCGGGCGCTGCCCGGGATGCGGGCGGAGAAGGTATGGCGGGGGAAGTTGCCGCCCATGTGCAGGAAGGTCGGCTGGCCTTCGGAGCCTTCGGCATAACGGCCGCGTTCGACCAGGCCGCAGACCATGCCGTCCTTGCCGACATGGCGGACAGCGGTTTCAGGCGGGATCATTTCCGAGGCGTGGATGGGCAGTACAGCCAGCAAGCCGGCGAGACCGGCAACCTTGAACAGCGGACGCATCATGGCTTTCAATCCGATTGGTAGGTGATCAGGGGCGGGGGAGTGCCCCTGATACCTGTATCGGCAATGTGAAAGCCTTCTTTACATCTATATCTATGAATCAGGCCACTTCGGTGCGACGGGTGTCCACCAGTTCGGCGGTATCAAGCAGGGTTTCGATGTCCAGCAGGATCAGCATGCGTTCGTCCTGGGTGCCGATGCCATTGATGAAGCGGGTATCCACGGCCGCGCCGAATTCCGGGGTGGGGCGGATCTGCTCGGCCGACAGCTCGATCACGTCGGAGACGCTGTCCACCACGATGCCGACCACGCGCTGCTCGACATTGAGCACGATCATCACGGTGAAGGCGTCATAGCGGGCATTTTCCAGCCGCAGCTTCAGGCGCAGGTCGATCACCGGCACGATGGTGCCGCGCAGGTTGATCACCCCCTTGATGTAATCGGGGGCATCGGGGACGCGGGTGACCTGGTCATAGCCACGGATCTCCTGCACTTTGAGGATGTCCACACCGTATTGCTCGTTGCCCAGGGTAAAGGACAGGTATTCACCGGCATTGGCTGCGCTGGGGTTGCTCTGGCTCATGGTGTTCTCGTGGTGGGGCCGTTGCCGGGATATCGGCCGGTCTGGGCGGAAGCTTTAATCCATGCCCTGGCGGCGTGCATTGCGCATCCGGTCCAGGGCGAAGATGTAGCGCGACAGGTGGTTCTGCAGGCTGGGAACGAGGTTTTCGAAGGCCACCCCGGTGCGCCGCAATGCCCGCCCGTCGCTGCTGCTGATGATGTTGCGCTCGTTGCAGATGCGGATGTCCATGTCCAGCATCGGGCCATCGGGAATGTGCAGCCGGCACGGCTGCAGTCCCTGGCCCGGACGCAGCTGGTGGGGTGGCAGCTCATGTACCAGGGCCATGCCGCCGGGGCCGATGTCGGCCACCCGCAGACGCACGCTGGCCGCGCTGTCGCCATCCAGCCACAGCTCGCACTCGGGCCAGCGCATCAGCGGGGTGCTGAGCCGGTACAGCTCGCGCCGCTGCAGGTAGAGCAGGCGGGTCGGGAAGCCGGCGGTGAACAGCTTGTCGCTGGTCAGGCCAGAGGCATCGAGCCGCGGCAGCACGAAGCGCACATCCACCTTGTCCAGCTGGGCGTGCACATGTACCGGCTGGCCGCGCGACAGGCAGGCATTGACCGCCTGCGCGGCGCTGGCATCAAGCTGCAGCTGCTGCCGTTGCAGGTCAACGGCCACCACGCTGCTGGCGCTGTAAAGCTCGCTGTTGTCCAGGTGCAGGCTCAGCGCCACCTGGCGTTTGCACAGCTCCTGCAACAGGCTGCCGATGCGTGCCGGCTCTTCCAGGTAGCACTGGCTGTGGTCGTGCTGGATATCCACGGACATGAGGTTGGCAGCCCGTGGCTCAGGCGGCCTGGGGCAGGCGCTGGCGACGGACCAGGCCGCCGATGTCCACGATCAGGGCCACCCGGCCATCCCCCAGGATGGTGGCGCCGGACACGCCATCGATGCGCCGGTAGTTGTGCTCGATGTTCTTCACCACCACCTGTTGCTGGCCGACCAGCTCGTCCACTTCCAGGGCCAGCTTCTGGCCATCGGATTCCACCACCACCACCAGCGGGTTGCCGCCCTCGTTGCCGGCGTCGGCAAAACCGTAGATATCGCGCAGCGAAATCAGCGGCAGGTATTCACCGCGCACGCGCAGCACCCGGCCATCGCCGGCCACGCTGTTGATGTCGGCCGCCTGCGGTTGCAGCGCCTCGATCACATAGGCCAGCGGCAGGATCAGGGTCTGGTCGGCACTGGCTACGGTCATGCCGTCCAGGATGGCCAGGGTCAGCGGCAGCCGGATCAGGGTACGGGTGCCGCGGCCGGCATGGCTCTCGATCTGCACCTCGCCACCCAGCGACTGGATGTTGCGCCGGACCACGTCCATGCCGACGCCACGGCCGGACAGGTCGGTGACCGCATCGGCGGTGGAAAATCCGGGCTGGAAGATCAGGTCCCAGACCTGGCTGTCGGTGGGCGTATCGGGGATGGCCAGGCCGCGTTCGCGGGCCTTGGCCAGGATGCGCTCGCGGTCCAGACCGCGGCCGTCATCGGCCACTTCGATCACGATGTGGCCACCCTGGTGGGAAGCGGCCAGGGTCAGGGTGCCACTGGCCGGCTTGCCGGCGGCGGTACGCACATCGGGCAGCTCCAGACCGTGGTCGATGGAGTTGCGCACCAGGTGCACCAACGGGTCGGCGATCTTTTCGATCAGCCCCTTGTCCAGCTCGGTGCCTTCGCCCAGGGTACGCAGGCGCACCTGTTTGCCCAGGCGCCCGGAGAGGTCGCGTACCAGGCGCGGGAAGCGGCGGAACACCGCATCCACCGGCAGCATGCGCACGCTGATCACCGCTTCCTGCAGGTCACGGGTGTTGCGTTCGAGCAGGTCCAGTCCGGCCAGCAGCTTTTCGGCATGGGCCGCATCGATGCTGCTGGAGACCTGCTTGATCATGGCCTGGGTGATGACCAGCTCGCCGACCAGGTTGATCAGCGCATCGACCTTGTCGGTGCTCACCCGGATCGAGCTTTCCGCCTCGCTGTGGGTGGCGCTGCTGGCCGGGTGGCCGGCGGTGACGTTGCTGGCCGCCGGCACTGCCGGCGGGGCCGGGCTGGGTTGGGGGCCTGCGGTGTCGGCAGGGGCGTTGTCAGCGCTGGCGGCCACCGGCTCGATCAGCAGTTCGCACTCATCCTCGACCCAGGAGAAAACATCGTTGATCGCCGACCGTGCACAGCTGGCCTGCAGCACGATGTCCCAGCCGATACAGGCCTGCAGTGGGTCCAGTGCCTCCAGCGTGGGCAGCCCGGACAGCTCGGCGTTGACCTGCAGTGGGCCCAGCTCACCCAGCTCACGCAGGATGCGCAAGGGGTCATTGCCGCTCTGGAACAGGCCGGCAGCCGGCATGAAGCGGATGTGCCAGTGGCTGGCTGCCGACTGCTCCACGGCCGCCGCCGCGACACTGGCCGGGGCCTGGTCGAGCACCGCGTGCAGCCGTGCCTGGATGGCCTGCACCTGGGCCGGGTCGGCGGCCTGGCCATGTTCGGCCTCGTTCAGCAGGGCGCGCAGCACGTCCACCGAGCCGAGCATGACCTCGGTGGCGGCGGCGCTGAGCGTGCGCTGCCCGGCGCGCAGCTCATCAAGCAGGGTTTCCAGCACATGGGTGACATCGGTCATGGTCTGGAAGCCGAATGTACCGGCACCGCCCTTGATCGAATGGGCCGCCCGGAATACCGAATGGATGGTTTCGCCATCGTGCTGTCCGGCCTCCAGAGCCAGCAGACCGTCTTCCATCGCGTCCAGGCCTTCGCGGCTTTCAGCAAAGAAGGTGGCGTGGAAACGTTGCATGTCGATATTCATGGGCGTCAATCCGCTGGACGTGGGGCTGTGGCTCAGCCCAGGACTTTCTGGACGGTGGCAACCAGCTGTTCGGGGTTGAACGGCTTGACCAGCCAGCCGGTGGCACCGGC
>JBJEWP010000084.1:0-3005 GCA_051885115.1 Stenotrophomonas sp.
CGGCCCAGGCCAGCAGGTACTGGCTGCCTTCGAACAGCTCGCCGCGGAAGTCGGTACGCAGGCCGTAGCACAGCACCGGGATGCGCAACTGGTCCACCACTTCGCTCAGCTGCCAGACCTGGGCGCGGGTGAGGAACTGGGCCTCGTCCACCAGCACACAGCTGAGCTTGCCGTGGGCGGCGATGTCGCGGGTGACCAACTGTTGCAGGTCCGCCTCGTGGGCGAAAGCGATGGCGTCCGCGCTCAGGCCGATGCGCGAAGCCACCACGCCGGCGCCGGCGCGGTCATCCAGGCGCGGGGTCAGGATCGCCACCCGCATGCCGCGCTCGCGGTAGTTGTGCGCGCTTTGCAGCAGGGTGGTGGATTTGCCGGCGTTCATCGCCGAGTAGTAGAAGTAGAGCTTGGCCATGGCCAGGGATTTTACCTGCTGGTGCCGGGCATGAATGGCTGAACGGGCAAGTGGCCGGCTTGGCCTAAAATGGCCGCTCACGCTTTTGGGTCCGACATGCTCGACTTCCTCAATCCCCCACAACGCGCGGCGGTGCTGCATGCCCAGGGCCCCTTGCTGGTGCTGGCCGGTGCCGGCAGCGGCAAGACCCGGGTGATCGTGGAGAAGATCGCCTACCTGATCGAAAGCGGGCGCTACAGCGCGCGGCGGATTGCGGCGATCACCTTCACCAACAAGTCGGCCAAGGAAATGCGCGAGCGTGTGGCCAAGCGGCTGCGCGGTGAGCTGGCCAGCGAGGTGACCATCTGCACCTTCCACGCGCTGGGGCTGAAGTTCCTGCAGATCGAGCACGCGGCGGTGGGGCTGAAGCGGGGTTTTTCGATCTTCGATGCCGATGACGCCACTGCCCAGGTCAAGGACCTGTGCGGCGGGGTCAATGCCAAGCCGGACGACATCGAGGATGTGAAAAACCTGATCTCGCGGGCCAAGAACGGCGGGCTGTCGCCGGAGCAGGCGATGCTGGCCGCACGCAGCAACCGCGAAAAGAATGCCGCCCTGATCTACGGCCTGTACCAGGCCCGGCTGACTGCCTTCAATGCGGTGGACTTTGACGACCTGATCCGCCTGCCGGTACAGGTGCTGGAGGAAAACCCGGATATCGCGGCCGCCTGGCGCGAGCGCATTGGCTACCTGCTGGTGGACGAATGCCAGGACACCAACGACGCCCAGTACCGCCTGCTCAAGCAGCTGGCCGGCCCGGCCGGCAACTTCACCTGCGTGGGTGATGACGACCAGTCCATTTATGCCTGGCGTGGTGCCAACCCGGAAAACCTGCAGAACATGGGGGTGGAGTACCCCAACCTGCAGATCATCAAGCTGGAACAGAACTACCGCTGCTCCAACCGGGTGCTGCGCGCGGCCAATGCCTTGATCGCGCACAACCCGCATGAGCATCTGAAGACGCTGTGGTCCGACCAGGCCGATGGCGAGCGCATCCGCGTGTGGGAATGCCGCAATTCCGAACACGAGGCGGAAAAAGTGGCCGCCGAGATCCAGTTCCTGGGCAACCACAAGCAGATTCCGTGGAGCGATTTCTGCATCCTGTTCCGTGGCAACTTCCAGAGCCGGCCGCTGGAGAAGGCACTGCAGCTGGTGGGTGTGCCCTATCACCTGACCGGAGGCACGGTGTTTTTGGAGCGCCAGGAGGTCAAGGACACCCTGGCCTGGCTGCGCCTGCTGGTGAACCCGGATGACGACACCGCCTTCATGCGTGCGGTGCAGTCGCCCAAGCGCGATGTGGGCGCCGGCACCCTGGCCAAGCTGGCCGAGCTGGCGGCCGAGAAGGACATGCCCATGGCGCATGCGGCCGAGAGCATGGGCGCGCTGGCCCAGCTTACCCCGCGTGCGGCCAACAGCCTGAGCAAGTTCACCGACATCGTGCGCGCGCTGCGTCATGACATGCGTGACCTGTCCTCTGGCGACCTGATCCGCCGCCTGGTCAAGGACTGTGGCCTGCTGACCGAGCTGCGCCACCAATCCAAGGACGAGGCGGCCTACCAGCGCCGGGCCGGCAACCTGGAGGAACTGGCGCAGTGGTTCGAGCGTGGCCCGCGCGGGGCCAGTGCGGCCGATCTGGCCGGGCAGCTGGCCCTGCTTTCGCGCAATGACAAGGACGAAGGCGGCAACCAGGTGCGCATGATGACCCTGCATGCCTCCAAGGGCCTGGAGTTTCCGTACGTTTTCATCGTCGGCTGCGAGGACGGTGTGCTGCCGCACCAGGTCAGCCTGGACGAGGGCAACCTGGAAGAGGAACGCCGTCTGCTGTATGTAGGCATCACCCGCGCCAAGATCCAGCTGTGGATGACCTACTCCAAGCTCACCCGCAAGTTCGGCGAGCATATCCGGCTCAAACCCAGCCGTTTCTTCGACGAGATTCCGGCAGCGGAGATGCAGCGCGACGGTGCCGACCCGGTGGCCGATGCCGCGCACAAGCAGGAACGCGCCAAGGCCGGCCTGGCCGCGATCCAGGCCTTGTTTGACTGATCATTGAAAGGGAGTCGGTGATGTCTGCAACACCTGCATTGCCGGTATCACTGCACAGCCAGCGGCTGTTGCTGCGGCCCTTGCGCAACGATGCCTTCGACGCCCACTACCTGTGCCGGCTGCTCAACCAGCCGGGGTTCCTGCGCCATATCGGCGACCGTGGTGTGCGCTGTGAGGGCGATGTCAGCAGCTACCTGCAGCATGGCCCGCTGGCCAGCTACCGCGAGCATGGTTTTGGCTTGATGGCGATCGAGCGCCACAGTGATGGGCAGTGGCTGGGCATGGCCGGCCTGGTACGCCGGCCCTGCCTGCCCGGTGTGGATATCGGCTATGCCCTGCTGGCCGAACACCAAGGCCATGGCTATGCCCGCGAAGCGGCGGCCGCAGTGTTGCAGCATGCGGCCACTGACCTGCAGCTGGCGGCCGTGTATGCGATTGTGGCGATGGACAACGAGCGGTCACTGACCTTGCTGGACAAGCTGGGCTTTGTCGCCGATGGCACCACCTGCCTGCC
>JBJEWP010000084.1:3105-10358 GCA_051885115.1 Stenotrophomonas sp.
CACTGACCTTGCTGGACAAGCTGGGCTTTGTCGCCGATGGCACCACCTGCCTGCCCGGCAGCGAGCAGGTATTGCAACGACTGCTGTGGCGGGCACCGGTGGTGTCTTTGCCATAAGACAACCCACAACCTGGGGGCAACCGAGCTGAGCCACAGCGACAAGGGGCCGGCATGTGTTCCGGGCTGATGGCATCATTTTGGTAGGGGGCGCTGAAGAGAGGTGGGTATCAAAATCCGTATTTTCATTTCGCTGCTGGCATGGGTGTTGTGTGTGCCAGGAATTTTCCTCCATGCGATTTTTGTGATTTCATCGCTTGATATCGTATTCAAGGTTTTGTTCGATCCTGGTTCGATGCCCGTTGTGGAAATCGGATACGTTGCCCTGGTTTTCCTTTCCGGGTTTTCCTGGTTCATTCTCGCCGAGATGAATGCTGCCTGGGTTAAAGGGCGCTGCCTTCCCTGGCCATGGCCGGTTGCAGGGTTGCTTATCTCCACTGCCTGGATTTTGCCTCTGAAAGAAAATGCCTTGGTTCCTTTGCTGGTGGTTGCTCCCGGGGTTGTTTTGGCGATTTTTCTGGTTTTCTGGCACCTGTGGCACGGGCGCCGGGGTGCTGGTGCGGCCCACACCCGGGCGGCTTCGACGCCGGTTTTCCCAAAACAATAGAATGACCGGGAGCGGATATGGAGGAAAAAGCAATGGATATCTGCAGCAAATGCAATGAAGCCATCGAAGAAGGTTTTGATTTTTGCTGGCAATGCGGCACCCATGTGGATGGCTCACCGGCATCGGCCGATTTCAAACAGGTGGATGTGGATGTCGCGGTCGGCCGTGCACTGGATTGCCTGCGCTGCCAGCAGCCGATGCAGTTCCTGCGGCGGATGAAGTTCCATGAAGGCAGCCGGCTGCCGGGCATGCTGGGTGACCTGGGGCATCTGTTGAACAACCGCGAGGCCTTCGACACCTATGCCTGTGCCGGTTGCGGCAAGCTGGAGTTCTTCCTGCCGGAATGACCACGGCAACCGCTGGCGGTGATGCAAACAAAAACCCGCGCAGGCCATGCGCGGGTTTTTGTTTGCTGTGGCTGGGTGGGGGTGTCAGCCCAGCCGGGCCTGCAGGTCTTCCAGCTGCTGCTGCAGGGCGACCACCGTGGCTTCCAGCGCGGCTACACGTTGTTCCAACGCGCTGTTGTCATGGCCGATCACCACCGGCGCGCTGCTGCGACTGGCCGCGGCCAGGGCGGAGGCATCCACCGCACCGCACAGCAGGTGCACATAGCGGTCCTCGCGCTGGCCGGGGGCGCGCGGCAGCTGCAGGGCCAGGGCCGGTTCGCGCGAGCACAGGCGTTCGAGCTGGTGAGCCACTTCCTCGGCGCTGGCAAATTTGTGCAGGCGCTCGCTGCGGGCAAACAACTCGCCGATGGTCTGCGGCCCGCGCAACAGCAACAGGGCCAGCAGGGCGGTCTGCTGGCGGGTCAGGTTGAAGGCGCTGTCCAGCCGGTGTTCGTAGCGTTCGGCGCGGCTGGAAAACTGCTGGCGTGCCAGGCCCAGGCTTTCCAGCTCACGCAAGGCACGGTGCACCACGCCCTGTTCCAGGGCCAGGATCGGCTCGCGCGCGGTCTTCTGGTTGGCGGCGCTGAGCGCGGCGTTGACCGTGAGCGGGTAGACATCCGGGGTGGTGGCCTGCTTTTCCACCAGGCAACCGAGCACCCGGGCCTGGGCGGTATCGAGCACGGGCAGGGCGGGGGAGGCGTTGTGGGTGTCGCTCATGGGCAGGCTCCAGCCAGTCAAGGCTGGCAAGGATACCCGCCAGCGCACGGCGGCGGTGCCGGGGAGCCGCTAAACTTGCCGCCAATCTTTGCTGTCCGGACCTGTGCCATGACCCGTACCCCGACCCTGACCCTGCTGGCGGCTGCCGTGCTCACCCTGGCCGGCTGTGCCTCCACCGCCCCGCGCGGTGTGCCGATGACGCCGCTGGTGCCGGCCGCCGCGGTGGCCGCCGATGACAACCTCAATGCCGTGCTCTGGGTGCAGACCGCGCAGGAATACCGCGCCCTGGCCATCCAGACCTGGCGTGCGGCCGAAGCCCAGCTCGATGCCGCCCTGGCCGACCCGACCTGGACCGCCCTGCTGCCGGGCGAAGGCGCTGAACTGCAGCGCGGTGACCTGCCGCCGGCAGTGATCGTGGACATCGACGAAACCATGCTGGACAACTCGGCCTACCAGGCCCGTCTGGTGGTGGACGGCAAGAGCTACGGTTCGGCCAGCTGGGCGGCGTGGGTCAAGGAGCGCCGTGCCACCCCGGTGCCGGGCGCGCTGGAGTTTGCCAAGGCCGCCGCCGACAAGGGCGTGACCATCGTCTACATCTCCAACCGCACCCACGACATGCTGGAAGACACTGTGGCCAACCTGCGCCACTACGGTTTCCCGGTCGACGAGGCCAACTATTACGGCCTGGGCATCGAGGTGCCGGGCTGCACCCCGCACGGCAGCGAAAAGGGCTGCCGACGCATCGCCACGGCCGGCAAGTACCGCGTGCTGCTGCAGGTGGGTGACCAGATCACCGACATGGCCCAGGTCACCAGCAACAGCCGCGCCGAGCGCGATGCCCTGCTCAACGACTACAACGCCTGGTTCGGCCAGCGCTGGTTCGTGCTGCCGGGCCCGACCTACGGTGGTTACGAGCCGGCCGCTTTCGACAACGACTGGTCGCAGCCGGCCGACGTGCGCCGCGCGCGCAAGCAGCAGGCGCTGGAGCTGGCCCGATGAGCCGTGGGCCGTTGCCGCTGACCGACCACGAGCGGCTGATCTTTGCCCTGGATGTGCCGGGCAAGGCGCAGGCGCTGGAATGGATCGACCGCCTCGATGATGCGGTGTCCTTCTACAAGATCGGCATGGAGCTGCTGGGCTCGGGCGAGTACTTCGACGTGCTTGACGAGCTGGCCCGGCGCAACAAGCGCATCTTCGTTGACCTGAAGTTCTTCGACATCCCGGCCACCGTGGGCGGGGTGATCAAGCGCCTGTCGCAGTGGCCGGTGGACTACTGCACCATCCACGGCTGGCACCCGGCGATGATGGAAGCGGCCGCCGCGGCCAACAGCGCGGACATGCGCCTGCTGGCAGTGACCGTGCTGACCTCGATGGGCCGTGCCGACCTGGCGCAGATGGGCATCGACCGCGAGCCGGTGGCGGTGGTGGTCGAACGTGCGCTGGCCGCGCAGGCGGCCGGCATCGATGGGGTGATTGCCTCCGGCCAGGAAGCCGCGCCGATCCGCGCGGCCACCGGTGCCGGTTTTTCCATTGTCTGCCCGGGCATCCGCCCCGGTGGCCCGGTCGGCGATGACCAGCAGCGCACGGTGGGCGTGGCCCAGGCCTTCAGCGACGGCGCCGATGCGATCGTGGTCGGCCGGCCAATCCGCCTGGCCGCTGATCCGCGTGCGGCGGCACTGGCCATCCAGGCCGAAATTGCCGCTGCCCGTCACCGCGCATAAGCGGTACTGCGGCACAGACTGGCGACGGCTCACTTGCGGGCCGTCACCGGCATTGGGCAGGATGCCCGGGCTCGATTTTTGGGGGAATACCGATGCTCCGCCTTGCATCCTCGTCCGTACGCCATTGCTGGTTTGCCGGCACCGCGTTGCTGCTGTTGGCCGCTTGCGGCCGCAATGACACCTCAGCCCTGCAAGGCGCGGCGACCGAACCGGCTGCCGCGGTGCGTCAGCTGGCCGACTACCTGCAGCAGGGGGACCTGGCCGGGTTTGCCCGCGCAGCGGTGCCGCCGGCCGAGCATGCGCAGCTGGCGCAGGCCTGGAGCGATGGCGACAGCCTGTGGCCGTTGACCAGCCTGCCGCTGGATGACCACCTGCCTGAATTGCTGGCCGTGCTGGCCGCCGACAATGCCCAGGCCGACCTGCAGCGGGCGTTCAAGGCCCAGTTCGAGGGCCAGGGAAGCAACCTGCGCCAGACCGCCCATTCGCTGGGCATGTTCGGCGTGCAGTATGTGGGTCACCAGGGCGACTACACCCCGCTGCAGCGCGAACATTACCGCCAGCTGGTGACCGGGCTGAGCCGCTGGGCCAGCCAGGCAGCGTTGTCCGACCCGGCCCTGGCCCAGGCGGCGATCACCCGCCTGACCACGGCGGTGGCAGACAGCGGGCTGGACGGTGTTGCCGCGCTGCAGGCCGCCGGCATGCAGCCGGCACTGGAAAAGCTGGGCCCGGTACAGCAGGCCCTGTTTGATGTGCTGGCCAGTTATGACCTGGACCTGCGCCAGAGCCTGGCCGGCCTGCAGGTTGGCCTGCTGCAGGAACAGGGCGAGCAGGCCCTGGTCCAGGTGCAGTACCCGCTGGCCGGGCAGCTGGTGTCCTTCCAGGCCCAGATGCAACGGGTGGACGGGCGCTGGTACATGGCCCAGAACCTGGCCGACGCCCGCCGGCTGCTGGCTGCGGCGCAGCAGGCCCGCGCGCAACGCCAGGCCGAAGCCCCGGAAGACACCACGGGTGCCGTGGAAGCAGCCGAACCGGCCGCGCAGGACGGGCAAATGGCCTCTGCGCCATAATGTGCCCGATGTCGAACCCGAACTCCCAGCCCTCCAGCGAGGGCCAACCGCCAGCCGAACCGGCCGCTGCCGCAGCGCCGTCGCCCGCACCTGCCCCCTTGCCGCGTACCGGCCGCCGCCCGCTGTGGGCGCGCCTGCTCGGCCGCCTGATCGCGCCCTGGCTGTCGCTGAAGATCGAAACCCCCGAACATGCCCGTGATACCGATGGCCGGCCGGTGGTCTACGTGCTGGAGGACTACGGTCTGTCCAACGCGCTGATCCTGGACAAGGCCTGCCACGATACCGGCCTGTCCTCGGCGTTGATCCCGCTGCCGGGTGACCTGCTCGGGCGCAAGCGCGGCTACCTGGCCTTGTCGCGGCGCAGCTCGGCCAACCCGTTCAACCCGCTGCTGGCTGAAAAGAAGGCCAAGCGCACCCACTCCGATTCGCTGAGCAAGCTGCTGCAGGCCCATGGGCGCGACCCGGGGCTGGATGTGCGGCTGGTGCCGGTGAGCATCTTCGTCGGCCGTGCCCCGGAAAAGCAGACCGGCTGGTTTGCGGTGCTGTTCTCGGAAAACTGGGCCCTGGTCGGGCGCTTCCGCCGTCTGCTGTCGGTGCTGCTCAATGGCCGCGACACCATCGTGCGCTTTGCCGCCCCGGTGGCCGTGCGCGAGACCGTGGACGAAGGCCTGGACCACGAGCGCAGCGTGCGCAAGCTGCAGCGCGTGCTGCGCATGCACTTCCGGCGCATTCGCGAATCGGTGATCGGCCCGGACCTGTCCACCCGCCGCCTGCTGGTGGACAAGGTGCTGGCTGCCGAGCCGGTGCGCGAGGCGATCATCGCCCAGGCCAAGCGTGACAACACCAGCCCGGCCGAAGCCTGGAAGAAGGCCCATGCCTATGCCTGGGAAGTGGCCGCCGACTACTCCACCCCGGTGGTGCGTTCGGCCAGCTTCATGCTGTCCCACGTGTGGAACCGCATCTATGCCGGCGTGCTGGTCCACCACCTGGACAAATTCAAGGCCGCCGCGCCCGGGCATGAGGTGATCTATGTGCCCAGCCACCGCAGCCACATGGATTACCTGCTGCTGAGCTACCTGCTGTATGACCGCGGCATCGTGCCGCCGCATATCGCCGCCGGCATCAACCTCAACCTGCCGGTGGTGGGCACCTTGCTGCGCAAGGGCGGGGCGTTCTTCATCCGTCGTTCGATCCGCGGCAATGCGCTGTATTCGGCAGTGTTCTCCGAATATGTCGGCCAGCTGATGGCCGGCGGTTATTCGATTGAATACTTCATCGAGGGCGGGCGTTCGCGTACCGGCCGCCTGCTCAAGCCCAAGGGCGGCATGATCTCGATGACCGTGCGCGGTTTTTTGCGCCAGCCGCGCAAGCCGGTGCTGTTCCAGCCCATCTACATCGGTTACGAGAAGCTGATGGAAGGCAACAGCTACCTGGACGAGCTGTCCGGCCGGCCGAAGGAAAAGGAATCGATCTGGGGCCTGATCTGGGGCATTCCCAAGGTGCTCAAGTCCAACTACGGCCAGGTGGTGGTCAACTTTGGTGAGCCGATCGCCCTGAACGACGTGCTGGCGCAGCAGGCGCCGGACTGGGACGGTGAACCGGTGGCCGATGCGGAAAAGCCGGCCTGGCTGGGCAGCACCGTGGACCATCTGGCGCGCACCATCCAGGAGCGGGTCAACGGCGCCGCCGACGTCAACCCGATCAACCTGCTGGCGCTGGCCCTGCTGTCCACCCCCAAGCACGCCATGGGCGAGGCCGACCTGATCGCGCAGATCCAGCTGAGCAAGCAGGTGCTGGAAGACATGCCGTATTCGGACCGCACCACGGTCACCCCGCACAGCCCGGAGCGGATCATCGGCCATGCCGAGGAGATCGGCGTGCTCCAGCGCATCAAGCACCCGCTGGGCGATGTGCTCACCGTCTCCGGCGACAACGCGGTGCTGCTGAGCTATTTCCGCAACAATGTGCTGCACCTGTTCACTGCCGCGGCCTGGGTGGCCTGCTGCTTCCAGAACAACCGGCGCATGAGCCGTACCGCAATCAAGCGGGTTGGCCGCCGCCTGTACCCGTTCCTGCAGGGCGAGCTGTTCCTGCCGTGGAGCGAGGAAGCGTTTGTCGAGCGCATCGACCGCACCATCAGCGTGTTCGAGCGCGAGGGGCTGCTGCAGCGGGTGGGCGAGGAAGGCGAGGACATGCTGGCGCGCTCGTCCGGGCAGACCGACGAGGTGTTCCGCCTGCGCGCCATCGGCCATTCCCTGCAGCAGGCCTTCGAGCGCTACTACATCACCATTTCGGTGCTGGTGAAGAATGGCCCGGGCACCCTTGGCGCGGCCGAGCTGGAAGGCCTGTGCCAGCAGGCAGCCCAGCGCCTGAGCCTGCTCTATGCCCCGGCCGCACCGGAGTTCTTCGACAAGGCGCTGTTCCGTGGCTTCATCCACAAGCTGCGCGAGCTCAAGCTGGTCTGGCCCGATACCAGCAGCAAGCTGCTGTTCGACGAACGCCTGGATGCCTGGGCCAAGGATGCCAACTTCATCCTCGGCCGCGAGCTGCGCCACACCATCGAGCGGATCAGCCCGGAAGCCAGCAAGCCGGCGGTTGCCAGTGAGCCGGCCGCCACCGAGCCGGCAACGGCCAGTGATGCCGGGCCACCAGCGGAGCCGCCGCCCGGCAGCGACCCACAGGCCTGATTGCCACCGCCG
>JBJEWP010000085.1:0-10297 GCA_051885115.1 Stenotrophomonas sp.
GAGCCGCAAATCCCGGCAGAGCCGCAAAGCCCGGCAGAGCCGCAAAGCCCGGCAGTGCCGGAAAGCCTGCCGGCATCAGGGCTGGTCACCATTGCCGGCGTGCTTGATACCGAGGAACTGATGGACCTGGCTCAGATGCCGGTGCCCGCACAGCCTCAGGTTGAGGCTGAAACTCAACTCGAAGCCGAAGCCGAAGCCGAAGCCGAAGCCGAAGCCGAAGCCGAAGCCGAAGCCGAAGCTGCACAGGCTCCGTCCAGCACTTCGATCCCGACCGTGGGCGGGCTTGCTGCCGCGTCGATCGTTCCGTTGGAATTGGCGGCGGCATCGACGGCACCGGCGCAAGCGGCGGCCAGCGCGCAGCCGTTGCCTGCCGTGGCAATGGCACTGGAGCCGTTGTCTGCCCCGGTGGAGGACGAGCAGGCCGCAGGCGAAGAAGGCGCACGTGCCGGGCAGGAACAGGTGCGTGTGCGTGCTGACCTGCTTGACCGCCTGGTGGGTCATGCCGGTGAAGTGGCGATCTACCGCTCGCGGCTGGAGCAGCAGCTGGGTGCCTTCCGGGGCGCGATGGCCGAGCTGGACCGTACCAATGCCCGTCTGCGCGACCAGCTGCGTCGCCTTGACCTGGAAACCGAAGCCCAGATCGTGGCCCGTTACCAGCGCGAGGACAGTGCCGACCGCACTTTCGACCCGCTGGAACTGGACCGTTTCTCGACCCTGCAGCAGCTGTCGCGTGCCTTGAACGAATCGGCGGCCGACTTGTCCGGCCTGCAAGGGGTGCTCGATGACCTGGCGCGCAATTACGACAACCTGCTCGGCCAGCAGTCGCGGGTGAGCTCGGAGCTGCAGGACGGGCTGATGCGTGCTCGCATGGTGCCGTTCGATGGCATCGTGCCGCGTCTGCGCCGTGTGGTCCGCCAGACCGCTGCCGATATCGGCAAGCAGGTACGTCTGGAGGTGGTGGGTACCCATGGCGAACTGGACCGCAACGTGCTTGACCGCATGGTCGCGCCGCTGGAGCACATGTTGCGCAACTCGGTGGCCCATGGCATCGAACTGCCGGCTGCACGTCTGGCTGCGGGCAAGCCCGAAGAAGGCGTGATCACCCTGCAGCTGCGCCGTGAAGGCTCGGAAATTGCCCTGGAAGTGGCCGACGACGGCGCGGGCCTGGACCGTGCGGCGATCCGGCGCCGGGCCGAGCAGCGCGGTCTGCTGCAGGCCGACCACCAGTTGTCCGAACGCGAACTGGACTCGCTGATCTTTGCTGCCGGCTTCTCCACCGCCGATCAGGTCAGCCAGCTGGCTGGCCGCGGCGTGGGCATGGACGTGGTGCGCAACGAGGTCCGCCAGCTCGGCGGTTCGGTGGACATCCGCTCGGAAACCGGTCGTGGTGCGCGCTTTGTCATGCGCCTGCCGCAGACCCTGGCGGTCACCCAGGCGGTGTTCGCGCAGATCGGCGAAACCACTTATGCGGTGCCGGTGGCCTCGGTCAGCGGTATCGGCCGCATTGCCCGTGAACGTTTCGAGGCCGGTGACGGCATCTACCGTTACGGCGGCGAGGAATACGCGCTGTATGACCTCGGCCTGCTGGTCGGGCAGGGCCCGGCCAAGGCCGAAGGCCAGGCCCAGGTGCCGCTGTTGCTGGTGCGTGCCGGCGACCTGCGTGCCGCGGTGGCAATCGATCAGGTCGTGGGCAACCGCGAAGTGGTGGTCAAGCCGGTGGGCATGCAGATTGCCTCGGTGCCGGGTATCTACGGCGCCACCATCACCGGCGAAGGCAATGTGGTGGTGATCCTGGACGTGGCACCGCTGGTACGTCGCCAGCTGTCCCAGCCCAATCGGCTGGCCGCGGTAACCCCGGTGGCGCCGGCACGCCAGGTGCCGTTGGTGATGGTGGTGGACGACTCGCTGACCATGCGCAAGGTCACCGGCCGCGTGCTGGAGCGGCACAACTTCGAGGTCTGCGCTGCGCGCGACGGTATCGAGGCGCTGGAGCAGCTGGAAGAGCGCGTGCCCGACCTGATGCTGCTGGACATCGAAATGCCACGCATGGATGGCTACGAGCTGGCCACCGCGATGCGTGCCGATGCGCGCTACAAGAATGTGCCGATCATCATGATCACTTCGCGTACCGGCGACAAACACCGCCAGCGTGCGCTGGAAATCGGTGTCCAGCGTTACCTGGGCAAGCCGTACCAGGAGCCGGAGCTGATGCGCAATGTCTATGACCTGCTGGGGATTTCCCGTGCCCGCGAATGATCTCAACGCAGCGGTAGTGCTGCTGGCCGAAGCGGGCGTGGCCCGTGACAAGCTGCACCAAGCCATCACCAATGCCGGCGGGCGCATCAGCCTGCTGGCCGCCCCGTCCGAGGTCGATGCCGCCGCTGTGCTGGCCAGCGAGCCGGCCGCAGTGGTGATCGCGCTGGATGCAAGCAGCGAGGACGTGCTGGACCTGCTGGAGCCGGTGCTGGCCCAGGCCGGCGTGCTGGTGCTGCTGGAAGAGGCTGAACTGGCTGCCCAGCGCGAGGGCTGGGACGCACAGCGCTGGGAGCGCCATCTTGCGGCCAAGCTGCAGGGGCATGGCAATGTGCTGCCGCCGGGGGCAGAGCAGGAGCAGGTGATGCTGCCGCAGCCGGGCCGGCCTTCCAGCCCGGAACAGCAGCATGTCGATGCCAGCCTGTCTGATCACCTGGATCAGGCTCTGGCCTGGGCACCGGCGGTGCCGGCCGACGAACTGGCTGCTGCGGTTGCCGCCACGCCGCAAGCGGGTGGTCAGGAGCAGCCGGCCCTGGCGTTCTCCGCCTTTGATGATTTCGAGTACGACAGCCAGCCGTCCACGCCGGCAGCGATGGGTGACGTCCAGGATGTCGCTCCGTCGCTGGAGGAACTGTTCGCCACCGCTCCGCCTGCTGCCGCAACGGCCGAGCCTGTCGCCGCGCCGTCCATGCCGCCGCCGCTGCCGGAAGTGACTGCACCTGCGGCCGCGCCGGCCGTGGTGCCGTCGCTGAGCCAGTGGTCACTGGTGGATTTTGACTCGTCCGCACCAGCGCCGGCGCCGGCACCGGCAGTGGTTGCCGACGTCGGCAACTGGGACCTGAGCAATCTTTCCCTGCTCGACCTGGAACAGGACGCTCCGGCCCACAGCCCGGCACAGACCGTCAGCACGGTGGCCCTGTTGATGGCCGGCATCGGCGGGCCGGATGCGATCCGCCGGCTGTTGGCCGAGTTGCCGGCAGAAGGCATGCCCGGTGCCGTGCTGGTCCAGCTGCGTCTGGACGGTGGCCGTTATGCCAACCTGGTTGCCCAGCTGGAGCGGGTCTGTGCTGCGCCGGTGCAGCTGGCTGAAGTGGGCAAGGCGCTGGAGGCTGGCCACGTTTATGTGGTGGCCGACGACATCACCGTCAGTGGTGACACTGCCCTGGGTTTTGCCGCCCTGGCGCCGCGTGCCAGCGTGCTGGCTGACATGCCCGCCACCGGCAGCGCAGTGTTGATGCTCAGTGGCGCCGACGCCGGCCAGGTGGATGCGGTGCTGGAACTGGCGGCCCGCGGCGCATGGGTGGCCGGACAGTCCGGCGAAGGGTGCTATGACCCGGCCGCTGCCAGTGCCCTGGCCGTGGCAGGGATGCCGATTGGCGAGCCGGCCTGGCTGGCCCGCGAGCTGCTGGCCCGCTGGGGCCTGTAAGGAATGACGATGAACCACATTAGCAATGATGAAGTACGCGGGGTCGTGCTGCAGTGCGCCGGTGAAAAGGTCCTGCTGCCCAACGCCACCGTGGCCGAAGTGATGTCGCGGGTGACCTTGCAGCCGGCCGTGGATGGTGCGCCGGCCTGGTTGGCCGGTCGTCTGGCCTGGCAGGGTTTTGATGTGCCGGTGGTGGCGTTTGGCCAGTTCACCGGGCTGGGCAACGACGTCCTGTCCGGCCCGCTCAAGGTGGTGGTGCTCAAGGCCCTGGGTGGGCAGGCGCAACTGCCGTACTACGCCATGCTGACCGAATCCTTCCCGCAGCTGATGGCGGTGCCGCGCGACGGCCTGCTGGCAGATGCGTCCGAGGAAGTGGTGCCTGCCGGTGTGCACATGCGTGTGCTGCTGGGCGAGCAGACCGCACTGCTGCCCGATCTGGATGCCCTGGAGGCGGCCGTGAAGGCCGCACACCTGGCGGCCTGAGCCGCCATTTCATGCCGTCCTGGGCGCTCAGAAGTCGCCCAGCTGTGCCTGCAGCGCGGCCAGTGCGGCCAGCCCGGCGGTTTCGGTACGCAGCACACGCGGGCCCAGCTGCAGGCCGCTGAAGCCGGCCTCGGTCAACACCTGCAGGTCGCGTGGCGACCAGCCACCTTCCGGGCCGATGGCCACCACGATGCCGCCGGCACCCACCGCCGGCAGGGTATCCAGGCGCCACTGGCCGCGCGGGTCCAGGCACAGGCGCAGGCTGTCGGCCGGCAGCTCGGCACAGGCCTGTGCCAGGTTGGCCGGCGCGCTCACCGGCGGGATCAGCGCACGGCCACTCTGCCCGCAGGCCGAGGCAACCACGTTGTTCCAGTGCGCCAGACGCTTGCTGGCGCGCTCGCCTTGCAGCCGCACCTCGCTGCGCTCGCTGTTCACCGGCACCAGCGCCGCCACCCCCAACTCGGTGGATTTTTGCAGGATCAGGTCCATCTTCTCGCCACGCGCGATGCCCTGCAGCAGGGTGATGGACAAGGGTGACTCGTTGTCCACAGCGGTGGCGGACTCGATGCGCACCCGGGCGTTGCGCTTGCCCACCTCGATCAGCTGCGCGTGGTAGTCATGGCCATCGCCATTGAACAGGATGCAGGCATCGCCACTGGCCAGGCGCATGACCCGCACCAGATGGTTGGCGATGTCCTCGGGCAGTTCCAGTTCCTGCCCGGGGTGCAGTGGCAGGTCGACAGGGCAGCGGGTGATGCGCATAAAGATCGTTTCGCAGTCAGGGGGCAGGGGCGCGGTCTGCTAGCATTGCCAGTCTGATGAATATCCGCGTGCTCGTTCGTATTGTATCGGCCTGCAACTGCCACGTATCCCGGGGGCAGGCATGAGCCGTCGCCTGCCCATCATCCACGGGCGCAGCGAGCAGCCGGCCGGGCCATTCCAGCTGGAACAGCTGGACCTGGAGTTTTCCAACGGCGAACGCCGGCTGTTCCAGCGCCTGAACGGCCGTGGCCATGGCGCGGTGGTGGTGGTGCCGATGCTCGATGAGCACACCGTGCTGCTGGTGCGCGAATACGCCGCAGGCATGCACCGCTACGAGCTGGGCCTGGTCAAGGGGCGCATCGATGCCGGCGAGTCGGCCATCGAGGCGGCCAACCGCGAGCTGCAGGAGGAGGCCGGCTACGGCGCGCGCCAGCTGCAGGTGCTGCGCCAGCTGAGCCTGGCCCCGACCTACATGAGCCACCAGACCACCCTGGTGCTGGCGCGCGACCTCTACCCGCAGCGGCTGCCCGGCGATGAGCCCGAAGAGCTGGAAGTGGTGCCGTGGAAGCTGGCCGAGCTTGATGGCCTGATGTTGCGCGAGGACTTTTCCGAAGGGCGTTCACTGGCAGCGCTGTTCATCGCCCGCCAGTGGCTGGCCATGCAGGCATGATCCGTATCCCGGTGGACCTTCGCGAGATGGTCATCGCGCTGGCCGGCCATGCCGGCCAACAGATCATGCAGGTATACGGCCGCGGCTTCGAGGTCATGCACAAGGACGATGCCAGCCCGGTCACCGAGGCCGACCTGCTGGCCAATGCGATCCTGGTCGACGGCCTGCGCCGGATCACCCCGAACCTGCCGGTGCTCAGCGAGGAAAGCGCCCAGGTCAGCTGGGAGGAGCGTCAGCACTGGCCCAGCTACTGGCTGGTCGACCCGATCGACGGTACCCGGGAGTTCGTCAAGCGCAATGGCCAGTTCAGCGTCAACGTTGCCCTGATCCATCAAGGAGCGCCGTATTTTGCGGTGATCCAGGAGCCGGTGACCGGCACCGTCTGGCATGCCACCCGTGGCGAGCTGGCCTACCGCCGGCTGCGCAATCACGACACCGCGCTGCACGTGCGTGCGCCGGCCACTGCGCCGTTGCAGGTGGCCATCAGCCGCTCCACCCACAATGCCGAAGGTGAAGCGATGCTGGCGCGCATGGGCCAGGTGCAGACCGTCCGCCTGGGCTCGTCGTTGAAACTGTGCTGGCTGGCCGAAGGCCGCCTGGATGCCTATCCACGGCTGGGCCCGACCAGTGAGTGGGATACCGCGGCCGGGCAGTGCATCCTGCAGGCCGCCGGCGGCAACGTGCTGTCGCTGGCCACCGGCAAACCGTTCCGTTACAACCGGCGACCGAGCCTGCTCAATGGCCCGTTCATCGCCCTGGGGGACCTGGCATTGCCATGGCGGCAGTGGCTTGATGACCCCGCTGCCTGAGGAGCAAGCATGAAACCCGTACCTGACCAGGCGCGCCCGATCGACCGCCTGCTGGCCTTGATGGCCGACCTGCGTGACCCCGATGGCGGTTGCCCCTGGGACCAGGCCCAGGATTTTGCCAGCGTTGCCCCGTACACCATCGAGGAGGCCTACGAGGTGGCCGAGGCGATAGACCGTGGCGATCTGGACGACCTGCGTGGCGAGCTGGGTGACCTGCTGTTGCAGGTGGTGTTCCATGCACAGATGGCACGTGAGGCCGGCCTGTTTGATTTCGAGGATGTGGCCAGTGCGATCACCGAGAAGATGGTGCGCCGTCACCCCCATGTGTACGGCAGCGGCCAGGCCGATGATCCGGCCCAGGTGCTGACCAACTGGGATGCGATCAAGCGTGCCGAGCGCGATGCCCGCGGCGAACGTGACACCTCGGCGTTGGCCGGGATCAGTGCCGGCCTGCCAGAATGGCTGAAGGCGACCAAGCTGCAGGCGCGGGCTGCCCGTACCGGTTTTGACTGGCCCTCGCCGGCGCCGGTGATGGACAAACTGGCCGAAGAGCTGGACGAAGTGCGGGCGGAGTTCGCCCGCGGGCCGGTGGCCGACAACCAGCAGGCGCTGGAGGAGGAAATCGGTGACCTGCTGTTCGTGGCTGCCAACCTGGCCCGTCACGCACGGGTCGATCCTGGCGCTGCGCTGCGCCGGGCCAACCTGAAGTTCGAGCGCCGCTTCCGCGCCATGGAAGCATTGGCCGCGCAGCGCGGGCAGGTGTTTGCCGAGCTCGACCTGGCCGCACAGCAAGCGCTGTGGCAGCAGGTCAAGAACGGCGGCTGATGCTCAAGACCTCCGCCCTGTTTGCGCTCACCGCGCTGGCCGAGATCATCGGTTGCTGGCTGCCCTGGCTGTGGCTGCGCAAGGGCGGCAGCGCCTGGTTGCTGCTGCCGGCGGCGCTGGCACTGGCGTTGTTCGCCTGGTTGTTGACCCTGCACCCCACCGCCAGCGGACGCACCTATGCAGCTTATGGCGGGGTGTATATCAGTGCGGCACTGGCCTGGTTGTGGCTGGTCGATGGCATCCGCCCGTCGCGCTGGGACGTGCTGGGCGTGGCCCTGTGCCTGGCCGGGATGCTGGTGATCATGTTCGGTCCGCGCCAGGCCTGAGCACTCCGGCCAAGCGCGGGGCTGGCCAGGGCTGCGTGCCAGCGATGGCAATGGGGGCACAGCCCCCGCCATGCGGCGGGCACCGGCACGTAGACGCAGTCGCGCTGCCAGTGCAAGTGTCCAGAGCTGGCGCAGTGCAACCGGCCTTGCCCTGGCCGGATCTGGGATAATGCCGGCCTCTATTCCTGTGTTGGATGCAAGGCGATGACTGCGAAGACCCTCCTGAACGACTCACATCGTGCGCTGGGCGCCAAGATGGTGGATTTTGGTGGCTGGGACATGCCCATCCACTACGGTTCGCAGATCGACGAGCACCACCTGGTGCGCCGCGAGGCCGGCATGTTCGATGTCAGCCACATGACCGTGGTCGACCTGCATGGCCCGGACGCGCGCGCCTTCCTGCGCCAGCTGCTGGCCAACTCGATCGACAAGCTCAAGGTCACCGGCAAGGCGCTGTATTCGTGCATGCTCAACGAGCGGGGCGGGGTAATTGACGACCTGATCGTCTACCTGCTTGGCGAGGAGTTCTTCCGCCTGGTGGTCAATGCCTCCACCCGCGAGAAGGACCTGGCGTGGATTGGCCAGCACGCGGCCGCGTTCAACGTGCAGGTAACCCTGCGCGAAGACCTGGCCATCCTGGCGGTGCAGGGGCCACAGGCGCGCGAGAAGGTGATCGGCCTGCTGGCCGCCGATGCGCAGCCGGTAGCGAAGGATCTGGCCCGTTTTGCCGCCGTGGACGTGGCCGCTGCCGATGGCGTGGCGCTGTTCCTGGCGCGTACCGGTTACACCGGTGAGGATGGGTTTGAAATCCTGCTGCCGCAGACCGCTGTGGTCGCGTTCTGGGACAAGCTGCTGGCCGCCGGGGTCAAGCCGGCCGGCCTGGGCGCGCGCGATACCTTGCGTCTGGAAGCCGGCATGAACCTGTACGGCCAGGACATGGACGAATCGGTGACTCCGTACGAGGCGGCCTTGGGCTGGACCGTGTCGCTGGATGAAGGCCGCGACTTCATCGGCCGCAGTGCACTGGAAGCACAGAAGGCCGCAGGCGTACCGACCCAGCTGATTGGCGTGGTGATGGATGACAAGGGCGTGCTGCGTCACGGTCAGCCGGTGCTGACTGCCAATGGCCAGGGTGAAATCCTGTCCGGCACCTTCTCGCCGACCCTGGGCAAGTCCATTGCCTTTGCCCGCGTGCCGGCCGGCGGCCTGGACAACGTGCGGGTGGACATCCGTGGTCGTGAGATCGGCCTGCGCGTGGTCAAGTTTCCGTTCGTGCGCGAAGGCGCTGCCCAGCCGGGCATCCTGGCCTGAGTGTTTTCTGCCGGCCGGGCGCGCAGGCGCTCGGCTACACTAGTACTTTCCGTTCCTTCCCTCCATTACCCGGAGCCGTTTCATGAGCCAGATTCCCGGCGACCTCAAGTTCCTCAAGTCCCACGAGTGGGTACGCGTAGAAAGCGACGGTCGTGCGACCGTTGGTATTTCCGATCATGCCCAGGGCCTGCTCGGCGACCTGGTGTATGTCGAACTGCCGGCTGTCGGTGACAGCGTCACTGCTGGCAATGCGGTAGCCGTGGTCGAATCGGTCAAGGCCGCTTCGGACGTTTACAGCCCGGTCTCCGGCACGGTGGTGGCGGTCAACGACGGTCTGTCGGACAAGCCGGAAACCATCAATGAAGATGCCTACGGCCAGGGCTGGCTGTTCGTGCTCGAGCTGGCTGACAACACTGAACTGTCGGCTCTGCTCGATGCCCAGGCCTATGCCGCTGCACTGGAACAGGACGCACACTGAAACAGTTGCCGCGTTGTTGCAAACGGCCGCCTTGTGCGGCCGTTTTTGTTGTTGCCTGTCATGCCGGTGTGAGTGCATGGCTTGCGCAGTTTGCACTACCGGCATGTTGCTGCGCTGCTTGCCGCGCTGGTGCAGAGCTGCGTTGGTTGCCACTGCGAGCAACGGCCCATGTGCTCAGGCCCGGCGGTTGCCGCTGTTGCCTGCTATGCCGCCAGATTGCAGGCTGATGACGCGCGCAGTGCTGTTTTCAAGTGGTTTGCTGAGTCGGATGATTTTTCTCGGGGGTGTTGCCAGGGCGTTGGCGCAGGCGTGCCAGTCCCGTGCATGGTTGGATCATCGGGTGTGCGTTGCTTGGCGGTTGTCAGCAATTGCATGCCCATGGTTGACAGTAAAAAAAACGATGATTAGGTTTCGCCACAAGCAGATGCCGATGTGGGTGCCCGTGATCCAGATCATCGAAGAGGTATTGGCCAGAGTGTTTGCAACTGCCATGGGTTTGCAGACGATGGCTTGCGCAGGACCTGTTGATGCCGGACAAACAAGGCCATCTGTTGATGACAGCCGCAGCCATGCTGCGGCTGTCTGCGTATCCGTAGACCGGATGTGGCTTGGGTCCGGAGCTCGTACCGCCATGCGCGTGCGGGCTGTGTCACCTGGGTTGTTAACCTGATAGATCACTGACGAGGAGCCATCGTATGGCCACGAAGAAAGTCGCGAGCAAGAAGCCAGCTGCTGACAAGGCGAAGAAAGTCGCCAAGAAGGCCGACGCCACCAAGCCGGCAGTGAAGAAGGCTGCTGTCAAGAAGGCCGTGGCCAAGAAGGCTGTAACCAAGAAGGCTGTAACCAAGAAGGCTGTGGCCAAGAAGGCCGTGGCCAAGAAGGCTGTGGCCAAGAAGGCCGTGGCCAAGAAGGCCGTGGCCAAGAAGGCTGTGGCCAAGAAGGCCGTGGCCAAGA
>JBJEWP010000086.1:0-9939 GCA_051885115.1 Stenotrophomonas sp.
CTTCCTTGAAGGTGGTCTTGATGATGTTGGCGCGGGCGCCACCCAGGCCGGCGGCGTAGGCCAGTGCGAGTTCCTCGGCGCGGCCGCTGGTGTCCTGGTGCACGGCGTAGATGCACGGCACGCCGCGGCCGATTTCATATTCGCGGCGGACCAGCGCGCCCGGCCCCTTGGGCGCAACCAGCACCACGTCCAGGTCGGCGCGGGGGGTGATCATGTCAAAGTGCACGTTCAGGCCGTGGGCGAACAGCAGACAGGCACCCTGCTTCATGTTCGGGGCCAGCACCTCGTTGTACAGCTTCTTCTGCACCATGTCCGGGGTCAGCACGGCGACCAGGTCGGCATCGGCCACAGCTTCGGCCACCGGCTTGACGCTGAAGCCATCGGCCTGGGCCTTGGATTCGGTCGTCCCACCCGGGCGCAGACCAACGGTGACATCAAAGCCGGAGTCACGCAGGTTCAGTGCGTGGGCGCGGCCCTGGCTGCCGTAACCGACAACGGCGATCTTGATCTGGGGCTTGTCGTTGCTGCTCATGGTGCGTGGGTCCTTGCTGGAGTCAAAAAAACAGCCGTGCGTGGGTTGCGCAACGGCCGGATCGAAAGAAGACACCCCACTGCCACAGCTGGCTGCACTGGCCCGGGGCGAGTGCGGCTGGGTGGCGGCAGGGGTGTGTTTGTGGGTCATGGTTTCAACTGAAAGAAAGACTGAAAATGAAAAACCCCGCACCGGGGACGGGGCGGGGTTTCGACTTGATCCTGGCAATGCTTGTTTTACGCGCCAGCGAGCCCCGCACCTGTTGGTCCGGTAATGAGTAGGAGTACCAGCACGGCAGCGGCCGCAATCGGCGCGCTGGGGTTGGTCGGCAGGGGCATGTGGCGTTGCAGCATGGCTCGAGGTAAACACAGGCGTTTTGCTGCTGTCAAGCCGTGGCAGTGAACCATCATCGCGGCCCGGAGGTGGGCCGCTGCAAGGCCCGTCACGGCTGCATGGTTGCACTGGAAACCTTGCCTTTGTTGGAGGTGAAACCATTATCTGACAGGCACTTGCGCAGTTTGTGCGGCCGCAATGCGGCGTCAGCCGGTGGGCCGAGTGATAGGAATGTGATCGTTTCCACGATCTGTACTCAAGACAGGCGCGTTCGTGCGCTGGCTTGTGGGAGCGGGATCATGAGTGTGGACATCGGCAGCTGGCGCTGCGAGCGAACACGGCCGGCACAGGCACCGGCACTGCGGCTGCCGCAGCTGCAGCTGCTTGGCCCGCTGTCGGCGATCGGCGAGCAGAGCGGCCTGCAGCTGGTTTACCGCAAGGGCTGGGCCGTGCTGGCCTACCTGCTGGTCGAACAGGGGCGCAACCATCGACGTACGGAACTGTCGGCCTTGCTGTGGCCACGGCTGTCGGAGACGGCCGCACTGACCAACCTGCGCCAGGTGCTGTGTGACCTGAAGCGCAAGCTGACCCCCTTGCTGGGCCCGGGACAACTGCAGGTGGAGCGTGAGTGGGTGCGCCTGCGCCTGGATTCGTCAAATCCGGTCAGTGACCTGCAGCAGGTCGAAGCCATGGTGGTCGATTGCCAGGTGGCGGCCGACCCCGGACAAGTGGGCTGGTTGCTGGAATGCAGCCAGTTGTTGGAGGGGTGGCAGGCCGATGGCAGCGAGGAGTTCAACTTCTGGCTGACCACCACCCGCCAGTGGTACCAGCTGCAGTGGCTGCGCGCGCTGGACCGCCTGCGCAGTGCCGCCCAGCAGGCCGGCGACTGGCGGCTGGCGCTGGATTGCGTGCGCTGCCAGATCCGTGCCGACCCCTGGAATGAAACCCTGCACCGCCAGCGGATGACGTTGTACATGGCGATGGGCGAGGCCGAGCTGGCGCTGGCCAGCTACCGCGAGCTGGAGATGGTGCTCAAGCGCGAGCTTGGGGTCGGCCCGCAACGCGAAACCATGGAGCTGGCCGGGGCCATCGGGCAGCAGGTGTGCCCGGTCTGAGCCGACAGGGCAAGGACGCTGCCTGATCCAGCACCGCCGCAGTGGCAAGGTCATGGTGTGCCCGCCTGGCTGTCTGCGGCCACCGCCGTGATGGTGTCCTGATCCGGGTACAGGCCCAGCCGGTCCGCGCGCCGGGATGCAGCACTCAGTTCGGTTTCCAGCTGCGTGGCCTTCGCCGGGTAGTTGTCGTTGAACTCCCTGCGCAATGTGCCTGAGCGGCTGGCGAACTGTTGTGCATAGCCCTTGAAGGTGGCCGCGGCAATCAGGTTGGTGGCCGCGCTGGCCACCGCGCCCACGGCCGGGGCAATGCGCCAGGTCCAGACCCCGTAGGTGGCCCAGCTCTCGCCGATGACATCAAACAGCCCGCCGGTGGCGCCGGTCAGCTGGGCCGCTGCCGAGAACAGGGCCGAATCTGCGCTGAAATTGGCGGCCACGGCCAGGTCCTGGAAGATCGCCATCTGTTCGCTGTAGTCGCGCATGGCCAGGGTGGATACGGTGGCCGCAGCCGCCGCATTGGGGTGGGACTGCAGGGCCGGGCCGACACCATCACTGCAACGCAGCCGGGTCCACAGCTGGCCGGGAGTGGCCTGCACTGGCGGCGGCGATGACAGCTGGTCATCGGCCAGCAGGCGACTGCTGCCGGCGGTGGGCAGGCCCGGCTGTGACGGTGCGGCCAGGGCGTAGGCCAGTTGCTGCGTGTTGCCTTGTGCATCGCTGCCGTGCAGCAGCTCACGCAGCGGTTGGCGGGCCGGGGCGTTGGCCAGGGCACGGCAGAAATCCAGGCTGTTGTGCGGGCTGCCGCTGTGGCTCTGGATGTGGGCCGAGACGAGGTTGCCGGCCGAGCTGGCCTGCAGCACGCTGCTGCGCGAGGCATCGCGGATGGTCAGGTTGAAGCTGTCCTGACCCAGCAATACCCCATAGTGCAGGCGGGCAGCGGAAGCATCGGGCAGGCCGAGGCTGCGCCAGGGCAGCAGGCCGGTAGTCTGGCCATTGCAATCCTCTTGACCGTCCATGTTGCTGGCCGGGCAAGGCAGACGCGCGCGGCCGGCGGCGAAGGCGGTCAGTGCCTCGTCGGCGCGCTGGAGAAGGTCGCGTTGTTGTCCGTAATGGCGCTGCTCGTTGAAGCTGGCAACCCAGCGCGCCAGGAAAATGCCGACAACCCCCAGGATCAGCAGGGTCACGGTCAGTTCGATCAGGGTGTAGCCCCGGTGAGTCTGTTTCATCGTCTTTCCCCGGCAGCATCCAGGCCCAGTGCGTGCTGGCGCAGTTGTTCGTAGTGCTGGCGGCTGCGCTGGAACTGGTCGGTCGCGATGTCGCGGTTTTGGATGGCATCGCTCATGGTTTCCTTGGCACCGTCAACATCGTCTTTGGCGTTCTTGATCTGCACGGCAGTCACCGCCATCGCGGCGATCAGGGGCACCGAGGCGGCAATGGCCTTGGCAATCTCGGCCGGGTCGGGGGGGGCGCCGGGTTTGACCAGCAGGATCAGGGTGGCCTGGTCGGCCACCAGGGTGGCCAGGCCGAGGATGGCCGAGGCCAGACCGGTGTCGGCCTGCAGCCGGATCAGCTCGGCCACCTGGATGTCGAACTGGCGGAAGTCGGCATTGAACTGGGCAAAGCGGGTGGCACTGTGTGCCGACAGGGTGGCCTGCACGGTGCCGTTGAAACGGGCCAGACGCTGCGGGCAATCCATGCGTACGCCCAGCTCGCCCCAACCGGCGGCGTGCAGGCGGTTGGCCCGGCCAGCGGCCTGGGCACTGCCGGGCAGGGGCAGGGCCGCATCTGGCGTGTCCGGGTCGGCGGCACCCAGCAGCCAGGCCGCCGCCACCCCATGGCCATGGCTGTCGGCTGCCGGTTGCAGCAGCACCTGACACAGGTCCAGCAGGTTGGCCTGGGGGCGGCCGGCCACGGTCAGCAGGGGGCTGTCCAGAGTGACCGGTACCAGCGGACGCTGGGTATTGCCGGGGAGCTGGAGCAGGGCCGGGTGGGGTTCGTAGCGCAGACGCGGGCCTGGTGGCAGGCCCAGGGTGCTGGTGGGCAGCCAGCCGCGGCTGCTGCCGCTGTCGGCAAGGCCATCGCCATCGTGATCGGCCGCGGGCAGCACCAGGTTGCCATGCAGGTGGCCCAGCAGGGCCTGTTCGGCGTCGTCCAGGGCGCGCGAGTGCAGGGTATCGTCGGCCAGCTGCCCGGCCACCGGCAGGGACCTGGCCAGGACCAGGCCGATTACCGCCACGATCACCAGCACCACGGCCAGCTCCACCAGCGACCAGCCATGCTGTTGCCGCCGGCTCATGGGGCGATCCCCAACGAGCCGCGCTGGTCGGCCATTTCAAGGATGGCGGCGGTACCGATGGCCAGTGGCTGGCTGCCGCTGCTGGACGGGTCACGCTGCTTGTGCTCAAGCAGCTGGGCCAGCATTTTTTCGCTGCTGTCTATCTGGGCCTGGATGTTGTCCATGGTTTCTTGCGCCACCTCGGCCGCCGCCTGGGCATTGAGCCAGTCCATGTAGCCACGGTGATAGGGATAACGGGCAGCCAGAAGGCCATAGGTATTGGGCTCCAACAGCCCGTAGATGCGGTCGTACTGGATCTTGCCGCTGACCATCAGTGGGGGTTTGCAGCGTGAGAAAGCCGGGTTGCAGTTGAAGGCCTCCGGGGCGTAGTACGGCCGGTTGGAGGATGTGCTCAGAGTGAATTCCTTGCTGGTTTCATCCTGTATGACCATGGTGTTGAACCAGCCGGCCGGGTACTGGAAAACCGGTGCGGCCTGCCGCTCGTAGGCCTGTACCTGCTGGTGGATAATGTTCTGCCCTTGTTTGACCTTCTCCTCCAGCTGCTGCTCGCGCTTGACCATGCGCAGTTTGCAGAAGGCCTGCTCATCCTCCATCTCCTTGTATTCCAGATTGCCCGTTACCTCGTTCACTTGGGGCAGCAGGCAGGATTGGATCAGCTTGACGCCGTCATTGCTGGAGGCGCAGCGCTCACGGAGTTCATCACGGGCACCGGCATCGAGCGCCGGGTTGTTGGCACGCTTGCAGATGTCGCTGGCATCGTTGCGCATCAAGTCCAGCAGCCCGCCCTTGTCGAACCATTGCTTGTTGGTCTTGCGCTGTTGGTTGAGTTGCTCCACGTTCTGCTCGTGCAGCAGCATGGCATCGACCCAGCGGCTGGCGGCATCGCGCTTGGCGATGGCATCGGCAATTGCCCGGCTGCGGTCGAATGCCCAGGCGTAATTGCCATTGGCCTTGCCTTCGCTGTCACGGCTGGTGATGCTGCAGCTGCTGTCACTGTAGGCAGATGTGGCATTGCCGACCCAGTTGCAGCGGCGGTAGGGCGCGGCAGGCTGGACCCAGCTTGCGTCCATGGATTTTGCCTGGTCGATCCGATAGAGGATGCGCTGGTCATCGAACGGGGCCATACGCAGCTGCTGGTGCAGGGTGGCCTGCTGCAGCAGGCGGCGGTGATCGGCGCTTGCCACCGTGTGTTGTTCGTACAGGCCCTGCACGATCTGCACCTGGTCCGGGTCCGGGTTCTTGTCGCAGTCGTTCTCGTAGACCAGGCTGACCTGACCGGTGTTTCCATCGACCGTGGCGCTGACCTGGCAGCCGGCAATCTGCTTGCCGCCGTGCAGTTGCAGGGTCAGCTCGGCAATGGCCTGGTCGACATCACGCGGCGCCTCCTCTGCCGCGCGGCCGGCGCGATTGTGCGCATCCACGGTTTGCTTGAGGGCGTGCGAGGCCATGCCCAGGGCGGCAATCTGGTTGGCCAGGGCAGCGCCACCGGCGACCGCGCTCAGGCCCTCGAAAGCGACCGCGGTGGCCTGCATCGGCACCCGCCAGCACATCGTGCCCAGGCTGATGATGCAGGTCGCAGTGGCTTCGATCAGCTGGCTGGCGGCCAGGATCATCGAGGACGTGGTGCCGACCAGCTCGCTGATGGTGAACAGGATGTCGGTCATCGCCAGGGCCTCGGCAGCAATGGCGTCATTGAGCTGAAGCTCGGCGTTGCCGACGTTGTTGTCCTTCACGATCAGTGCGCTGTCATGCAGGGCCACGGCCATGGCCAGTGCATCGATGCCGGCCAGGGCATCGCTGTAGGGGGCCACGCTGTTGCTGCCGGGGGTGGAGCGGCACCCCATGGCCTGGGCCAGCGAGACAAAATCACGTGCCAGCACACGGTCCTCGGCCGCCTGCCTGGGGTGGGGGAAACCGGCTGCCGACAGCGGATCACCGGGCAGGCCGGCGCTGCCACCGTGGCCACCGGCAACGGCCAGGGCATAAGCCACATTGCTGCGCCCGCTGCCGCTGCCGACGTGGGCCATTGCCGGGTTGAAAGGGCGGCTTTGCAGGCTGGCAATGGCCTGGCACAGGTCCAGGCCATTGATGGCATCGAAGTGGACCGGCGGGATGTCCTGGTCCCCGGGCTCGTTGTCCCGGGGCTGACCGAGCAGGCCGTGTGGCTGGTAATGCTGTTGCAGCTGGGTCAGGTCGGCAATGTCGACCCCGGCCCCGGGGCTGCGCTGGACCACATAGGCCAGCGCGGTCTGTGCCGGCAGTGTGCTGCCGGCTGCGCGCAGGCTGGCCGTAGGCAGCCAGCCTTGCTGGCGTGGTTTGTCATCGGCCAGGCACTGCTCCTGGCCATTGGCCTCGGCGGCCGGGCAGGGCAGGCGTGAATGGCGTGCGGCAAAGGCGGCCACGGCCTCGTCAGCCCAGCGCAGGGACTGCTGCTGGCGCTGCACCGGCGTGGCCTGCTGCTGGGCGGCCAGCCAACGGCTGGCGAATACGGCCAGACCGCCGACCAACAGCAACACCAGCATGGTCTGGATCAGGCCGATACCGGCCTGGCGCTTGCACGGCGCCTGCGGGCAAGGGGCTTTGATTTTCATTGGGACAAGCGCAGGTAGGCGGTAAGCGTGGGCACGGCGGCGCTGTCATGGTGGCGACGGTTGCCGTCCAGCTCGTCCAGGCTCCACGGATGGTCGGCACCGATCACCAGGCTGCCGGTCCGGTTGTGCTGGCCAAGCTCACGCAAGCTGCCGTGACGGGCATCGACCTTGCCGTCAATACGGGCATCGAGCTGACGGGCCAGTTCGGGGGTCAGTCCGGTCAGGCGCATGACATTGCGCTTGCGCAGCACTGCGCTACGCCCGGCAGCCGGTTCGGCCCAGTCATCAATGGCCAGCAGGCAGATCTGTACTTCCTGCGGCGCACCATTGGCATCCTGGTACAGGGCGCGCGAATTGAGGCCTTCGGCGCGTCCGCCGGGCAGGCTGATGCCGGCGCCGAGCAGGGCATCGTGCAGCGCCTGGTCACACAGTGGCTTGTCGGCCACCGCGTTGATAAGCCCGCTCGGTGCGCCCGGGTTGTCACCGGGCACGCTGGCCGTCTGCTGGGTGTAGCGCTCATAGGCCAGAACCCAGCCCTGGACGAATTCGCTGCCGATGCGTTCGGCCTGGGCGCTGCGGTAGACATCACGGCCGACGCTGACTCCCCCCAGGATCAGCGCGATGATCACCAGCACAACGGCCATTTCCATCAGGGTGAAGCCGCCCTGGTGGCGACGGCAGGCAGGAGTCGGAAACATGGGCAGGCTCACAGGTGGGGCGAGGTGATGGCCTTCTGCACCAGGTCATAGACTGGCAGCAGCAGGGCCACGATGAGGAACACGAACATGCCGCCGCCAAGCAGCACGATGACCGGCTTCATCACTTCGGACAGGTTGGCGATCAGCCGCTGCAGGCGCAGGCTGTACTCGGCCGAGAGGCGGGCGAACTGGTCATCCAGGGTGCCGGTGTCCTCGCCGACGCTGACCATGCGCACCATCATCGCGGGGAAGCCGCCGACCTGACGCATCGCCGAAGACACCCGGTCGCCGCGCTCGAGCACCTGGCGAATGGCGATCAGGCGGTCACGGTAGTACTCATCGCCCATCGCCTTTTCCATCACCTTCAGGCTGGACACCATGTCCACCCCCGCACGTACCAGCAGGGCCATGTACTCGGTGAAGAAGGCCAGCCCGGAAGACACCATGATGGTGCGCGCGATCGGCAGCCGGTGCAGCAGGTAATGCACGCTGCGGCGGAAGGCGCGGCTGTAGCGCCAGGTGATCCACAGCAGCAGGCCGGCCACCAGCGCACCGATGGCGATGCCGGCAACATGCTCGATCAGCCAGTCCGAGCCGGCCATCACCGCCACCGTCAGCGGTGGCAGTTCGGCGTTCATCTGCTTGAACAGGTCGGCCAGGTTGGGGACCACGTAGTAGATCCAGAAGCCGCCTGCACCGAGGATGGCCGAGAACACGAACACCGGGTAGATCAGCGCCTGCTTGGTGTCGGCGGTCATCTTGGACACCCGTTCGACGTGGTCGGCCGACTCCATCAGCATGCGGTCCATGCTGCCGGTCTCATCGCCGATCAGCACCAGGTTGCGCACCGTTTCCGGGAAGGCATCGGGGTAGCGGTTGAAGGCATCGCTCATGGTGGCGCCGGCATCGAGTTCTTCGAGCAGGCGGCGGGCCAGCCGCGCCGGGTTGGAAGCGGCACCACCGCCCACCTCGTTGGCCACCGCGCGCAGGGCTTCCATCACCGGGATGCCGCTGGCGGTCATGACCGCCAGGTCGCGCAGCATGCCGGCCAGTTCGACCGGGCGGATCGTCGGTTTGAACAGGCGCGCGAGCAGGCGTTGGCCCTCGGCCAGCCAGCCCGGCAGCCGGTGCAGGCTGAGCACCACCGCGTCGAAGTTCTTCTCCAGCCACATCCGCGCCGAGGCATCGCGCTCCACGGCCAGCTGGGCCACCCCGCTCTTGACCCGGCCGCTGGAGAGCAGCAAACGGTAGTAGTAGACGTTCATGGCGCCGGCCCCACGCCGGCCACGCGCAACACTTCCTCGCAGGTGGTCTGGCCGGCAATCACCCGTGCCCGGGCCACCTGTTCGATGCCGCGGAAGCCGGCATCCATGGCCAGCTGGCGGATGCTTTCGCGGTTGGCATCCTCGGCAATGCCGTTGGCCAGGGCCTCGTTGACCAGCATGATGTCGTACACCGGCAGACGGCCGTAAAAACCGGTGCCGCGGCAACGTTGGCAGCCCTGGCCACGCTGGCCGCAACTGCCGGCAGGCAGCTGCAACCAGGCCAGCTCGTTGTCACTGAACGGCACGTCGGTGGTGCAGAAACTGCAGACCTGACGCACCAGCCGCTGGTTGACCACGGCCAGCAGGTTGTCGGCAATCACCTGGGCTTCCAGGCCCAGCGGACGCAGCCGCGGCACCACGCCGAACACGCTGGTCACGTGCAGGGTGGACAGCACCAGGTGGCCGGTGGCGGCCGCTTCCAGTGCGGCCTGGGCGGTCTCGGCATCGCGCATCTCGCCCAGCAGGATCACGTCCGGGTCATGGCGCAGGAAATGGCGCAGGGCCGAGCCGAACTCGTAGCCGGCACGGCGGTTGACCTCGGTCTGGCCGGCGCCGGGTACACGGTATTCGATCGGGTCTTCGACGGTGAGCACGTTGCGTTCGATCAGCGACTGCATGCGCAGGGCGGCGTGCAGCGAGGAGCTCTTGCCCGAACCGGTCGGGCCGGTGATCAGGATCAGCCCGGCCGGGCGTGCGAACAGGCGCTCCAGCGCGGCCACGTCCTCGGCGAAGAAGCCCAGCTCGGCCAGCCCGGCCAGGTCGCTGTGCTCGGGCAGCAGGCGCATCACCGTGCGTTCGCCGGCATCGGTGATCAGGGTGGACACGCGCACGGTCAGGCCGGCATCCAGAACGGTGGCGCGGAAGCTGCCGTCCTGTGGCCGGCGTTGTTCGGAGATGTCCATTTCCGCAGCCAGTTTGATGTAGCCCAGCAGGCGGTTCAGGGCCAGCGGCAGGGCCAGCATCGGCCGCAGCACACCGTCCACGCGGAACAGGATGTGCAGGCTGTGCTCGGACGGGGCGATGTGGATGTCGGTGGTGCGCTCGCGCACGGC